>NZ_JBRREA010000022.1:0-70221 GCF_056759975.1 Stenotrophomonas sp. STEN031 | reverse complement strand
CTTGGTGGTGGGGGTTTTTGTGGGGGTTGGTGGGGGCGCCCCCCCCCGTCTCTCTGTCCTTTTCTTACACCCCTCCCTCCGCGGCCCCGCCCCCCCCGCTCCCACAAACCAACTTGCTTATTTCCTGCTGGGGTCCAGCGAAATCAAACGGGTCACATCCAGCAGCGCAGCCGGTAGATGCACGCCACCGGGCGCAGCCAGATAACGGGGCCGCCACTGTGGTGCGAACTTGGACTTGAAACGACGCAGCCCGCTGAAACCATAGAAGCGCTCTCCATGGCGCGCGACCAGATTTGCAAACCGGTTCCAGCGGCCCGCAAGGCGATGCTGGGCCAGGCCTGTGAGCGGTGCCATGCCGAGCGAGAAGCGGGTATAGCCATTGGCCGCGCCCCACAGGAATAATTCTATGAACAGGAAGTCCATCGTGCCCTTGGGCGCATCCGGGCGGTGTCGCATCAGGTCAACCGACAGCTCATGGCCTGCAGGTGCCTGCCAGATGTTGGCGAAGGCGACGATGCGTCCTTCCGCCTCGACCAGCGCAACCGGAAAGCGGCACAGGTAACCGGGCTCGAAGCTGCCCAGCGAGAACCCTTTTTCTTCGCCGGCCTTCTCGTCCAGCCATGCCTCGGAGATTTTTTCCAGCGTATCCAGCAAGGCGGGAACTTCGCTGGCCGCTGCCAGCCTGAAGCTCAGGCCGCTGCGTTTGCCCTTGTTCCACGCCTGGCGCAGATCGGCCCGTTCGCTGCCGGCCAGGCTGAAATCCTGCAATGGCACCATTGCCTCCTCGCCCAGTTTCACCAGCGTCAGGCCAAGGTCCAGGTAGTGCTGCCAGTACCTGTCGCTGGTCTGGTAGAACACCGGGCGCAGGCCGAGTCGATCAGCCTCCTCGCGGAACTTCCAGATCAGCGCTGCTGCTACTGCTGGCGGCCCGACCGGGTCGCCCATCGCCACCAGCGAACCGCCGTAGCGCTGCAGCATCACAAAGCCATCGCCAGCCTCGCTGCGCAGGATCGCCTTGTCGCCGGTCATCGCCACGCAGGCCTGGGTATCTTCGGCCAAGGCGAGCACCGGGCGCAGCTGCTCCAGTGTTGCCGCATCCGGCAAGGGCAGGGGGCTGCGGGTGCTGTGCAGCAAACGTGCAAGCCCGAATACGATCAGCGCGATGCAGACCAGCAGCAAGGCGCGCAGCGCACGTGGTGCGTTGCCGGAGGTGGCGAATTGCCACCACAGTTCGTTCTGGTATTCGACGTGGCTGTAGACGAAGAACAGCAACCACACCGTCGCCACCAGCACCAGCGCGACATTGCGCAGCCATGGCCACGACCATGCCTCGTCGAGCAAGGCACCTTCGCGGTAGAACTCGCGCCGGGCCGCCCACAGCGCCACCGCCACCAGCGGCAAGGCCAGGGCTACGGTCAGATGGCCGCCACGCAACCAGGCCGGCACGGGCAGGGCGATGCACAGCGCCAATGCCAGCATCCACGCGGCATGGCTGCGCCGCTGCAGGCCTTGTCCGATCAACAGCAACAACACGCCGCCCAGACTGCCAAGCAGGTGTGAGGTCTCCACGATCGGCAGCGATGCCGGCAACACCCGCTGATGGGGCACTGGCAGCGTGCCGTCGATCAGCAGCAGTGCGCCGGCCGCAAACACGGCCAGTGCGATCAGTTGTGGCAGCCAGGGGCGGATCACCGTCCAGGCGGTACCGGCACCGCTGCGCAGCGGGCGACGCACGCTGGCCAGGGCGGCCAGCAACGCGGACAGGAATAACGGCAGCAGGTAATAGGTGATGCGATAGGCCACGGCGGCGGCGAGGATGGCGGCCGGCGCCACCTGCGGCAGCAGCTTGAGCAGGCTCCACTCGAATACGCCCAAGCCTGCGGGCACTGTGGAGATCAGTCCGGCCACCACCGCGACCAGATACAGGCCAACGAAGCCGATGAAGCCGACCTCGGCCTGCGCCGGCAGCAGGACGTAGAACGCGGCCGAGGCCAGGCACAGCTCAACCACGCTCAGTACGGTGACTTCCAGTACCGTGCGACGGTCAGGAATCCACATCCGGTGCGTGCCCCAACCGAAGCTGCGGCCGTCGCGGCCGACCAACAGCAACATCGCGGCGAAACCGACCAACACGCCGATGCCGAGGGCATGCACCGTCGTGGCCGAGATGGGCAGCGCCAAGGCGGCGGCGCCTGGTTCCAGCAGCAAGGCTAGGCCAAGCAGCAGCCAGGCACCGAACACGAAGCCCAGGGTGCTCATCAGCACCACCTGGCCGATCTCGCCCAGGCTGAGCCCGGCACGGCCGTAGCTGCGCACGCGGATGGCACCACCGGTCAGTGCGGCGAAGCCAAGGGTCTGCCCTGCGGCGTGGGCCAGGAAGGCGGTGATGCCGACGCGGGCGGCGGGCAGGGGATGCCTGGCGCGGCGCAGGCCAATCGCATCGAATCCGATCAGGCAGGCATAGCTGGCCATGCCCAACAGCGTGGCCAGACCCAACTGCGCCCATGACAGCCCGCGCACGGCGGCGCGGATCTGGTGGTAACCGTGATCGCTGAACTCACCCGCCAGCGCATGCAACGCCATTGCCATGATGGCCAGGGTGACGAGGATGGCGGCCATGCGCCGCCAAACCGGCGCGGAAGGTTCCGAAGGCGTGGAGGACGCGGTCATGCAGGCGGATAGGGCTATGCGCTGGTGCGGCGCGGACGCATAAGACTAGTCCTCACGCGTGATGATGGCTGCATGCATGCGCTGTTGCGTTTTCACCGCCTTCAGTCAGCGTGGCGGCCGCAGGCAGACTAGACTGGGTAATTCGAACGCAGGGGCAGGGGCATGGGGCGTGGTTCGCATGGACGGGCCTGGCAATCGGCAGCGCTGGCCTTGGCCGTGGTGCTGGCCCTGCTGCTGTTCTCGGCCATTGCCATCAGCCTGCAGTTTGCGCGCGATGATCTGGATTGGATTCGCGCAACCCTCAGTCTGTACCTGCACGGCCCGTACGGCATCCTGCTGCGCGTCGCCTATTGTCTGCTGGCGCTGGCCATCGCCGTGCTTGGGGTAATGCTGTACCGGCAGGCGCACGGCAGCGCCCGGCGCGGCCTGCCCCCCAGTTTGTTCGTGCTGGCCGGGCTCGGTCTGGCGGCGGTGGCGATTGGCGACAGCTGGTTGCCACAGCATGCGCCGCTGCTGGCGCCCCTGGTGCACGGTCTGGCGGCGCAAACCGCGTTCCTGTGCGTGACCGTTGCGATGCTGTTGCAGGCCTGGTGCTTCGGTCGTGATGTGCGTTGGCGGGGGCTGTACTGGTTGACCTGGGGCTGGGCATGGTTCGCCTTCGCCGGGCTATGGCTGCATGTGCTGTGGCGTGGTAGCCCGCGCGGACTCGGGCAGAAGCTGGTGATCGCCGTGGTGGTGGGCTGGCTGCTGCTGGTAGCGTTTGTGTCGTGGCGTCGTTCACGCAAAGAAACGCCTGAAACTTCCGCTTGCCCTCACAATGGCGGCTACATCCACAACACGGAGTCACCCCCATGATCCAACGCTTCGATACCGGCCCGCGCATGTCGGAAATGACCATCCACAACGGCGTGGCCTATCTGGCCGGGCAGGTGCCGGAAGATACCAGCGCCGATATCGTGGGCCAGACCGAGCAGGTACTGCAGGCCATCGACGATCTGCTGCGCCTGGCGCCGACCGACAAGACCAAGATCCTGCGCGCCGAGATATTCCTGGCTGACCTGGCGGATTTCGCCGGCATGAATGAAGCCTGGGACAAGTGGGTGCCGCAGGGCGCAACACCGTCGCGCGCCACCGTGCAGGCCAAGCTGGCCAATCCGGAATGGAAGATCGAGATCGTGATCACTGCGGCTGTACCGTAATCGGACGGCACCGCTATCGCGGGTCTGGCCCGGGTGCGATGGTGCCCGGGCAGATCCGGCCGTGAGGCTGGTGATGTCTTTGCAGGGAGGCAAGGGAAAGGAATGAGAAGCCGTCTGTTGTTCGCGCTGTGTTGTGTCCTGGCAGGCATGGGGGCCAGCGTGTCGGTGGCAGCACCGGCGCCGCTGTCGAAGATGATCTACGCGCAAGCGCCGGTGCAGCGCATCGAGCCCTTGGATTACCCGCAGTTCAAGCTGATCGAGGCGGAGCTGCGCAACACGGTACGGCGCCACGGTGACCGCAGCGTTCCCAACCGATTCTGCGCGGTGGGCTACCTGCTCGACCGCGGCACGGTGGAAACGGTGCTGATCTGGGACAACGCGCAATCGTTGATCCGCTGGTGGGGCGGTGATGCGCTGGCTACCTCGGAAGAGCGCTATGCGGTATCGGCCTCGTTCTCACGGTTTACCGACCTGCGCACGGATCTGGTCGAGAACGACCGCTATCCGCTGGGCACACGCGCGATAGTGCGGGCCGATGCGGAGGCCTTGATAGCGGATTGTCGTGCGCACGGGCACCAGTACACCGTGCCGCCACTGCCGCCGAAAGGCGAGGATGACGAGTATTGAGGGAGCACTGCAGCTGTGTGTGGGAGCGGCGTAAGCCGCGAAGCTGGCAATGCTTGAGTCGCAGCGTTCAACATGATCTGGAGCTGCTGCGTTTTTACGGTTTGATGCCGCGATAGGGATCTTCGCCAGCTCGGTTTCCACGAGCTTCGCGGCTTACGCCGCTCCCACAAAGCCAGGGTTCGGGACAGCCTGCAGCTCGATGCAATCCACCGGGCAGGGCGGGATGCACAGCTCGCAGCCGGTGCACAGGTCGGCCAGCACCGTGTGCATGTATTTGGCGCCGCCGACGATGGCATCGACGGGGCAGGCCTGGATGCACTTGGTGCAGCCAATGCAGTCGGCTTCGACGATGACCGCGACCTGCGCCGGTTTGTGCTCGCCGCGGCTGCGGTCGTAGGGCAGGGCCGGCACTCCCAGCACATGCGCCAGCGCACGTGCACCCGCATCACCGCCTGGCGGGCAGTGGTCAATGCCGGTCTCACCGGTTGCCATCGCCTCGGCATATGGGTGGCAGCCGTCGTAGCCGCACTGGCCGCATTGGGTCTGTGGCAGCAGGCGATCGAGGCGTTCGACCAGTGCAGCCTTTCCTTCTCCCTGCGGGAGAGGGGGGCGTGCAGCGTCTGATGGGGGTTGGGTATTCATTGGAGAGTCCTGCTATTCGCCCTCACCCCAACCCCGCTCCCGGCGGGAGAGGGGCTCAGGTGAGGCATTTGCCGCGATACCAGCGCTCATGTGCCAGCGCCAGCATGGGCTTGTCTTCGCTGCTGTCGCCGTAGGCGTGAATTCGTTGGTACTTGCCCAGGTCAAAACGCTTGCGTATCAAGGCCACCTTGCGCGCGCCACAGTCGCCCTCGGCGTAGCGGCCGGTGAAGCGGTTGTCCTGCACCTCGAGCCGGTTGCAGATCATCTGCAGGCCCATCCGCCCGCACCAGTGCTGCAGGTATAGATCCAGTGAACCGGACACGACCACCACGGTATGGCCCTGTGCCTTGTGCCACTGGATCTGCTCCAGCATCTCTGGACGCACCATTTCCGGCAACTGCTCGCGTGCATAGTCGCTGGCCATCTGGCTGACCTCACCCGCGTGGCGGCCAGTGAACACCTGTGCAGTGACGCGGCGGCGGATGCGTTCAGCCGAGATAAGTTTCAGCCGATAGGCCAGCACCCACGGGCCAACTCGCCACCACCCCTGCGCGCGCTGCTCCGGCGTGGCCACACGACGCAGAAACCGGCTATAGGTGTCACAGACGGTGATGGTGTGGTCGAAGTCGAAGAGGGCTAGTTGCATGAGTGCCGGGAACAGAGAGTTGGGAAACGGGAACCGGCAGGGCCGATATTCCCGACATCGCGACGGCTAGGTTTCTTTTCCAGACATTGCTTGGCCGGGAGAAATCGGAACCTCATGAAGCCATGCTCCTGCTTCTACGACGCCCGATTCTCCCTTCCCGACTCCCTGCTTCAGCGAACCGGCATGCCCGGCAGTGCTCCGCCATCGGCATCCAGCAGCGCCAGTGCGCCGCCGTCGAAACCGGCCGACAGAATCATGCCTTCGCTCAGGCCGAAGCGCATCTTGCGCGGGGCCAGGTTGGCGATGAACACCACATTGCGGCCGACCAGTGCTTCCGGCTCGGCATAGCTGCCGCGGATGCCGGAGAAGATCTGCCGCTGGCCGAGGTCGCCGGCATCCAGCAGGAAGCGCAGCAGCTTGTCGGAGCCTTCAACGAAGCCGCATTCCAGCACCTTGCCGATGCGCAGGTCGAGTTTGGCGAAATCGTCGATGCCGATGTACGCGGAAGCTTCACCTTCGGCCTTGGCCTCGGCCTTCACTTCGGCCTTGGCGGGCTTTTCAGCCTTGGCCGGCTTGGCCTCGGTGGCGGGCTGGGCGGTGAGGGTGTCCTTGGAGGCGTCGGTCATTGCGTCAATCATCTTGGGGTCGATACGGGTGAACAGCGCCACGTAGGCGGCGATGCTGTGTGCGGTCAGCGGGGTGGTGATGTCGTCCCAGCCGTGGACCGGGGCGTTGAGGAAGCTTTCGGCCTGCAGTGCCGTGGCCGGCAACACCGGCTTGAGGGCAGTAACCAGCACGCGGAACAGGTTCAAGCCCTGGGTGCAGACCGCCTGCAGTTCGGCGTCGGCACCCTCTTGCTTGGCGATGACCCACGGCTTGGTGTCGTCGATGTACTTGTTCGCTTCATCGGCCAGCGCCATGGTCAGGCGGATGGCAGCGGCCGCGTCGTTGCGCTCGTAGGCCTCACGAATCGGTGCCAGCGCAGCGATGAAACGGTCGTACTGGGCCTGGTCCGGCAGCGCGTCGGCCAGCTTGCCGTCGAAGCGCTTGGCGATGAAGCCGGCGCAGCGGCTGGCCAGGTTGACGAACTTGCCGACCAGATCGGCGTTCACGCGGGCCGTGAAGTCGCTCAGGTTCAGATCCAGATCGTCGACGCCGCCGGAGGACTTGGCGGCGAAATAATAGCGCAGCGCTTCCGGTGCCAGGCCGGCATCCAGGTAGGTGCGGGCCATGATGAAGGTGCCGCGCGACTTGCTCATCTTGGCGCCGTCCACGGTCAGGTAGCCGTTGACGTGCAGCTTGGTCGGGGTGCGCAGGCCGCTGCCCTTCAGCACCGCCGGCCAGAACAGGCCGTGGAAGTTGACGATGTCCTTGCCGAGGAAGTGGTGCAGTTCGGTGTTGCTGTCGGCGGCGAGCACGGCGTCGAAGTCGTCGCCGGTCCTGGCGCACAGGTTCTTGAAGCTGGACAGGTAACCGATCGGCGCGTCCAGCCACACGTAGAAGTACTTGCCCGGTGCGCCGGGGATCTCGAAGCCGAAGTAGGGCGCGTCACGCGAGATGTCCCACGCGCGCAGGCCGCCCTCGGCATCCAGCCACTCGGCGAGCTTGGCCTTCACGCCGGGCAGGGCCACGTCGCCGGCCAGCCATTCGCGCAGGAACTCCTGGAAACGGCCGACTTCGAAGAAGTAGTGCTCCGAATCGCGCATTTCCGGGGTGGCGCCGGACACCACCGACTTCGGCTCGATCAGGTCGGTAGGGCCATAGGTGGCGCCACAGACTTCGCAGTTGTCGCCGTACTGGTCGGGCGATTTGCAGTTCGGGCAGGTGCCCTTGATGTAACGGTCGGGCAGGAACATGCCCTTGGCCGGGTCGTAGAACTGCGCCACCGAGCGACGGCTGATATGGCCGGCGGCGTCGAGTTTGGCGTACAGCGCCTCGGTCAGCTCGCGGTTGGTGGCCGAGTTGGTCGAGTCGTAGTGATCGAAGTCCACGCCAAAGGCGGCGAAATCGCGTTCATGGCCGGCCTGGATGTTGGCGATGAACGTTTCCGGGGTCACCCCGGCCTTCTCCGCGGCCAGCATGATCGGCGTGCCGTGGGTGTCATCGGCGCAGACGTACCAGACCTTCTCGCCCATCATTCGCCGCGCACGCACCCAGATGTCGGCTTGGATGTAACCTACCAGGTGGCCGAGGTGCAGCGGGCCGTTGGCGTAGGGCAGGGCATTGGTGACTAGGGCGTTGCGGGTCATGGCGATGGTTTGCGGCAGGGGACCGGGGATTATCGCATGGCCGGAAAGAAGCAGCCCCGGGAGGCCGGGGCTGGGGGCTTGCCAGACAGGGAGCGAAACCTGGGCCTTCCCTTCTCCCGTCTACGGGAGAAGGTGCCCCGAAGGGGCGGATGAGGGGGAGCTTTTGACTTTCTAGCTAAACGCTCCCCCTTACCCCAACCCCTCTCCCGCAGGCGGGATAGGGGCTTCAAGCAAAGGCTTTGAGCGGCTTACTGGTCGCGCAGCCAGGTCTGGGTGCGGCAGATGAAGGCGATGCAGCCGGAGACGTCCAGCTTGCGGCCGTTGTCCACCAGCGCGACCTTGGAGCTGTAGGTCTTGCCCTTGGCCGGGTCCAGGATGGTGCCGTTGGCCCACTTGTTGGCGCCGTCCGGACGGACATTCCAGAGGATGGTCATGCCTTCGATCGGCTTGCCCTTGTTGGCACCTTCACACTTGTTGCAGACCGGGTGCGGACCCTGGTCGGACTGCAGTACCTGCAGCACCTTGCCGCTGAGCGTGCCGTTGGCGGCCTGGCTGATCTCGACGATGGACTTCACCCGGCCGGTTTCGTCGTCGATGGTGCGCCAGCGGCCGGCGGCGCTGTCACTGGCGCTGGCAGAGAAGCCGGCGGCCAGCAGCGGCAGGGCCAGCAGCAGGGTCTTGAAAGTCGTACGCATGTGTCCCCTCCCAGGGTGGGTTTGGTCAGCTGCCGGCGGCGCTGTTACGGGCCGAATGTAACCGCATTCGGTCCCGTACGGAATCCGCAGTGCAGCAGATTTTGGAGGATGTAGTGCCGAGCCATGCTCGGCAGGGGCTTTCCCGGCAATGCTTCAAAAGCTGCCCTCACCCCAACCCCTCTCCCGCCAGCGGGAGAGGGGCTTAAGCCGGGCATCGCTCGCATCTCGCTTACTGCACCGTCACCCGCTTGCGGTTGTCGGCGGAAACCCGGTCGATCAGCTTGTTGTACGGGTCGAAGCCGGCCTCATCGGGCTTCTGGTCGACGGTAACGGTGATGCTCGGGGCAGCGGCGGTGATGTGGTGGCGCTGCAGGTACAGCACCTTTTCATCGCGTTCCTTGCCAGACGCGCCTTTGGCGAACACACCGACCTCGATCCAGTCGTCCAGCGTGCCTGCGGTCTCCTTGCCCATGCCGTCGGCATAGCGCTTGTCCGCATGCAGCTGCAGGGTCACGTCGTAGCGGCCGTCCGCCCGCTTCTTGGCGTTGGCCTCGACCACGCGGTTGTCGTAGAAGCTGATCTTCTCGAACAGGTCGGTGATCAGACCCTGCTGCTCGGGCTTGGCTTCGGCGCGGATGAACTCCAGCAGTTCCGCCGAGGTGGTATACGGCGGTTGCTGGAAGGCCTTGGCCTGGATGAAACGGGACAAGGCGCGGTTCAATGCTTCCTCGCCCATTTCCTCACGCAGGCGGTAGAACACCACCGAGCCCTTGCGGTAATGGATGTACTGTTGGTTTTCCACGCGGTACAGCGGCAGTTCTTCTACATCCTCGCCGCCGCGGCCCGACAGGTAGTTGTCCAGCTCATCCTTCAGGAACTGGCGCATGTGGCCGCGTCCGTACTCCTTCTCCATCACCATCAAGGCCGAGTACTGCGACAAGGACTCGGACAGCACGGTCGCGCCCTGCACATTGGCGCCGATCACCTGGTGTGCCCACCACTGGTGCGCCACTTCATGCGCGGTGACATAGAACACATAGTCGACATCATCCTTGTCGCGCAGGTCGGCGATGAAGCCGATCGACTCCGAGTAGGGGATGGTGTTGGCAAAGCTCTGCGCGAATGACTGGTAGCCGGGGAACTCGATGATGCGCACCTGTTTGTGCTGGTACGGGCTGAAGTTGGCTTCGTAATAAGCCAGTGACTTCTGCACACCTTCGATCATCCGGTCCACGTTGTACGGATGCTTGGCGTCGTAATAGATTTCGATAGGGATGTTCTTGTACATGCCCTTCTTCACCTGCCAGCGTGCCGACAGATAGGCGTAGAAGTTCAGCATCGGCCGGTCCATGGCGTAGCTGAAGCAGCGACGGCCATCGCGTTCAAACTCCTTCTGCAGGTAACCCGGTGCCAGCGCGATCTGGTCCGGTGCGGTGCAGACGGTGCTGCGGAAATCCAGCCAGTCCGAATCGTTGGAGATGTAGGTATTGGCGCGCGCGGCTTCATCCTCCAGCTTTGGCATGCGCGTCGGCTCGCCCAGGTCACGCTTGCGGCGCTCGTTGCGGTCGCTGATCTCCGCGCCGCTGTCATAGCCGAAGGCCGGCAGCACACGGCTGTTGAAGAAGCTGCCGTTGTCGACGATCCGGGTCTGTGCCTGGTCGGAAGTGATGCCGTTGGGATGGATGTCGACGGTGAAGCGGATATCGCGTTCCTCGCCCGGCGCCATCGGTGCATCCAGATGGTAGATGCGATAGCCCAGTTCCTCATCGTGGGTGGTCAGCTTGGCGCCGCCCATCTCGATGCTGGTCAGGGTCTTGTCATCTCCCATCGCGACGTGGATGTCGGGGATGGCGGTCGCGTGGGTATTGCGCGCGCGGTAGACGCCGTCGATGCGCACGGACTGGGTTTCCGGGTGCAGGTCGACGTTGTTGTCGATGGCGATGATGCGCGGCTGCGGCAGGTCCTTGTACTTGCGATAGTCGCGCTCGTAGCGGGCCTGGAGGTCGAGCTGCTGGTCCGGCGAGACAAATTCATTGCGGATGTTGGTGTTCCAGTACAGCCAGCCACCGCAGGCGATGAAGGCCAGCACCGCCGCCGCCAGACCGGCTCCCAGCGGGCCGCGCAGGCGTTGCCTTGCCAGGCGCAGGCGCTGCCGCCAGCCCGAGTCCACGCCGCGCACCCACAGGGCGGCGCACAGCAGCAGCAATACCAGCAGGAACAGCGTCCAGTAGCCCTGGAAGGCCAGCTGTCCGGTCAGGAAGTGACCGTAGCCATTCATGTCCGAGTACGGCGCATTCGGCCAGCTGCCGAAGTTGTACAGGTTCTGGGTGTAGTCGAGCATGCCCAGCACCGACTGGCCGATCAGCAACAAGATCAGCAGCGCGTAACCCATGAACTTGTTGTTGCTCAGCACCTGCAGCACCAAGGCCATGCCGCCCATCAGGATGTAGACCACCGAGTTCAGGGCCAGCGTCTTGACGTACAGCAAGGGCTCGATCTGGGTGTAGCCCTTGCTCAGCTGGATGGCAATGGCGGTAAGGCCGCCAATGGCCTGGAACGCGAACACCACCGCGATGAGGGTGAGGAACTTGCCCAGCAGCGGCACCCAGTTCGGCACCGGCATGGCATCGCTGATACCGGCGATACGCGCGCTGCGTTCCCGCCAAACCAGCTCGCCGGCATAGAACAGCACGATGATGATCAACAGGAAGCTGTAGCTACCCTGCAGCGCTTCCAGCATCTGCGAGGTCACTGGCCAGCTGGGTGTGCCGTACATGGTCTGACGGTGCAGGGCGCTGGGAATGAAGTTGGCCATGCCCAGTACCAGCAGCACCAGGAACGGCGCACTGCGGAACACGCCCAGCGCATCGAAGCCGACCTGACGCAGCAGCTGCCGCCAACCGGTTGCAGCGTTGAAGCTGGGAGTGACCTTGGGTGCAGTCACATTGCTGCGTTTGCCGTCGGTGGTAGCGACGCTGGCCACCTTCCTGCCCCGCTTGCGGCCGGTGCCGCTGCGCTCGGTGCGGAACAGGGCGAACGTCGCGGCGAACAACGCGCCGGTCACCGCCAGCCACAATACGCGGTTCTCCAGCAGGTAGCCGGTGAACGCGGGCAAGCCGGTGTTGCGCTCTTCGGCCGACCAGTAGCGCGTTGCATGGCTCATCGCGCGCATGCCCAGTGGATCGAGCAGCGAGGCGATGCGCATGTTGTCGATGTCGGCCAGCAGGGCGCGGCTGACGCCGTACAGCACAAAGAACACGATGACGCCGATATAGACCCACAGGATGTTGCGGGTGGTAACCGCCAGCACGGACAGCAGGGCGGTGGTGAACAGCACGTTCGGCAGCACCATGAAGGCGAACGACCACAGATAGGGCCGCAGTGACACTGGCCCGAGCCGGGCGGCATCGATCCACGGCATGAACTGGGCGATGAACAACCCGATGCCGATGATCACGTACATCAGCAGGCTGGCCAGCAGCGCCGCGCCAAGCCGGCCCAGCAGGTAGTCACGGCGTTTGATCGGGCTGGAAAAAACCAGCTCGGAAGTGCCCAGTTCGAAGTCACGCAGCAGCGCGTTGCTGACGAACAGGGTGACCACCAGCAACCCGATCAGGGTGAAGGAGGTCATGAAGCTGGCGATCACCGACGGTGCATTGCGATGCACATTGCCGATGCCGCCACCGATCTGGACGGCGTCGCTGGAGGCGGCACCGAAGGCGAGCAGGGCGAACAGCACCGCAAGCAGCCACAACAAGGGAGAACGCAGCTGCTCGCGTAGCTCGAAGCGCAGGAAGGCGAGGGTCATGGTCGTCTCCGTCAGGCGGCCTGCGCCTGCAGGCGCAGGCGCTGGAAGTAGACGTCCTCCAGGCCCGGTGCTACCGGTTCGAAGCCTGCTTCAGGGCAGTTGTCGGCGAATACGTGGATCACCGGGTGGCCGCCAACCAGTCGCGTCGACAGCACGGTAAACCGGCTTTCGTAGTCAGGCAGCGCGGCCTTGGCCACCTGCCTGCGCCAGACCTGTGACTGCAATGCATTGATGGCATCGGTGGGACGTCCGGTCAGCAGCACCTCACCCTTGTTCATGATGGCCATGGTCGGGCACAGGTCGGTGACGTCCTCGACGATGTGCGTGGACAGGATCACCGCTACGTTCTCGCCGATCTCGGCCAGCAGGTTGAGGAAGCGGTTGCGCTCTTCCGGGTCCAGGCCGGCGGTGGGTTCGTCGACGATCACCAGCTGCGGGTTGCCCAGCAGCGCCTGGGCGATGCCGAAACGCTGGCGCATGCCACCGGAATAGGTGCCGAGCTTGCGCTTGCGTGCATCCCAGAGGTTGACCTGCTGCAGCAGGGCTTCGACCACTTCCTTGCGCTGCTTGCGCGCGGTCAGGCCCTTGAGTACGGCGAAATGGTCGAGCAGGTCGAGTGCGCTGACCTTGGGGTAGACGCCGAAGTCCTGTGGCAGGTAGCCGAGCTTGCGGCGCAGCGCATCCTTGTCGCGCAGGACGTCGATGCTGGCCCCATCGGCGGTGGTCAAGGTGGCGCTGCCGGAATCGGCCTCCTGCAGGGTGGCCAGGGTTCGCATCAAGGAGGACTTGCCGGCGCCATTGGGACCAAGCAGGCCGAACATGCCGCGGGGAATGTCGAGATCGACATTTTTCAGTGCGTGTACGCCATTGGCGTAGGTTTTCGACAGACCACGGATCTGCAGCATGGGAACCCAACCTCTCCTTGGATGATGACCGCAACCTTCCGCCACGGCCGGGCCGGCGACAATGCGCCGGAAGTCATTAGGACCAGGGACGTGGTTACGGTCGGAATGTGACCTGTTGTTGCGCCCTCTCTTTGGCCGAAGGCGAAAGGGAGGGTTGGGGAGGGGGTGGCTCTATCGCTGTTGATCTTGCTTTGGCTTCGTGGCTTACGCCGTTCCTGCAATCCGTTGCGCGGATGTGTTGCCAGGAAAGCGCCTGCCGAGCGTGGCTTGGCACTACGGGGTAGCGGCATCGCTTGCTTCAGCCCCTCTCCCGCTGGCGGGAGAGGGGTTGGGGTGAGGGCAGCTTTTCGCCAGGAAAGCCTCTGCCGAGCATGGCTCGGCACTACCTGGCTGGGGTCTCGTAGAGTTCCAGCGGTAGGTCGTCGGGGTCGGCGAAGAAGGTGAAGCGGCTGCCGGTGAATTCGTCCACGCGTACCGGCTCGCAGGCTACGCCTTCGCGTTGCAGGTGGGCCACTACATCGTCCAGCGCCGCGACACGGAAGGCGAGGTGGCGCAGTCCGCGGGCTTCCGGGCGGCTGGGGCGTGCGGGAGGGTTCGGGAAGGAGAACAATTCCAATTGGCTGCCATCGGGCAGGCGCAGGTCCAGCTTCCAGGAGTCACGCGCGTCGCGGTAATTCTCGGCAATCACTTCCAGCCCGAGGATGCGCACGTAGAAGTCACGCGAACGCGCGTAGTCGGCGGCAATCACCGCAACATGGTGGATGCCAAGCAGATTCATCGCGCAGCATCCAGCCAGCGCCGGGCGATGTCGATGGCCAGCGCATAGGGTTCGGGTTCGTTGCGGTTGCTCAACACGATCACCGTCAGCTTCTGCGTCGGATAACGCACGATCACATTGCGGAAGCCGATGCTCTCGCCGCTATGCCACAGCGCTTCCCCATTGATGCGCCAGCCGAAGCCATAGAACGGAACGTCGGGTTCAGTGGTTTTCGTTGCCGGGCTGAACGCCAGTTTCAGTGACGCTGCTTTCAGCAGGCGTTCGTCGTACAACGCCGCATCCCACTTGGCCAGATCGTCAATGGAGGAATAGATGCCGCCATCGCCGAGCACGGCACTGGTGGTGCTCTGGTCGGTACGCTGCCAGCGGCCATCGATCTGGCTGTAGCCATAGGCGCGGTTGGGTACCTCATCGATGCCGTCCTGGTGCGCGTAGGTGTTGCTCATGCCCAGCGGCAGGAAGATGCGCTGGCGCAGGAAGCTGGCGAAGTCGCTGCCCGATGCCTTGCCCACCACCAGCGCCAGCAAGGCATAGCCGCTATTGCTGTAGCGGTAGTCACTGCCCGGCGTGAAGTAAGTCCGGTTCTCTTTCTGCAGCAGTTGCAGCACGTCGGCGTCATGGACCTGGCGGGTATCCGCCGGGTCCATCAGCTCTTCATAGTCGAGCAGGCCGCTGGTGTGACTGAGCAGCTGCCGCAGGGTCATCGTGTCGGCCACGGCGGGCAGGCTGGGCAGCCACTTCTTCAGCGGATCATCGATGCCCAGCTTGCCGTCTTCGGCCAGCAGCAGGATTGCCGCGGCGGTGAACTGCTTGCTGACCGAGGCCAGGCGGAAATTGCTGGCCGGGGTGACCGCAGTGCCGTCCTCGACCACGGCCAGTCCGTAGCTGCGGCGGAATGCGGGCTGGCCATCTTTCAATACCAGCACAGAAGCGCCGGGAACCTGGCCGTCGTAGCGCTGCATCAAGCCGTCGATGCCCGCATCAGGCGGCGCCAAGGGGGCGGCAGCGGCCAGGCTGGAGCACGCGAACAGGCAGAGCAGGGCGAGTCGGGGTTTCCAGCGTGGCATGGCGGCTCCTGGGTAGGTGATCAGGCTTTCTTGCTGGCGATCCAGCGGTCGATCTTGGCTTCAAGGATCTCCAATGGCATGGAGCCGTCCTTGAGGATTTCATGATGGAACTCGCGTGGGTCGAAACGATCGCCGAGCGCGGCCTGGGCCTTGTCGCGCAATAGTCGAATCTTGATCTCGCCGACCCGGTAAGCCAGTGTCTGGCCGGGCAAGGCCATGAAGCGCTCGACCTCGGAGGCGGCATCGGCGGCCGGGATGTCGGCGTTCTTGACCATGTATTCGGTGGCCTGCTGGCGGCTCCAGCCGGCGGCATTGAGGCCGGTGTCGGCGACCAGCCGCACGGTGCGCAGCAAGGTGGTCTGCAGATAGCCGAGCTGATCGTAGGGGTCGCTGTACAGGCCCAGTTCCTGGCCCAGCGATTCGGCGTACAGGCCCCAGCCCTCGACATAGGCGACATCGCCACCAAGGCGGCGGAAGCGCGGCAGTGCAGTCAGTTCCTGCTGCGCGCCCAGCTGGTAGTGATGGCCGGGAATGGCCTCGTGCAGGTACTGCATCGTCACTGCCCAGCGCTTGCGTGAGGGCAGGTCGCTGGTATTGACGTAAAGCACGCCTGGTTGCTGGCCATCAGCGCTGCCCGGCTGGTAGCTGGCGGCGCTGGAAGTGGCGGCGCGCTCGGCCTCCACGGGTTTGATTTCCAGGCTGGCCTTGGGCTGTTCGTTGAACAGTGCGGGCACGGCGGCATTCACCCGCACGCCGGTCTCTGCATAGCGCGCCAGCAGGGCATTGGCGTCGCGGAAGACGAACTGGCGGTCGTTGCGCATGGCATTGAATGCCTTCTGCTGCGAGCCGCGGATCCTGGCCTGCTTCATCACCGCATCGATGCGCGCCTGCAGGTCCTTGACCTCCTGCTCGCCCAGCGCGTGGATTTCGGCCGGTGTGCGCGCCGGTGAGGTGCTGCTGGCCACATTGTGTGCATACCAGGCGCGACCATTGGGCAGCGCGGCCATGCCATCGGTGCTGCGCGCGGCGGCCATGTACTCGGTGGCGATGAAACCGCGCAGGGAACGATAGGCCGGCATGATCCGGTTCTCGATCATGCGCTTGTACTCGGCGCTGAGCCTGGCCTTGTCCTCGGCGGAAAAGTCCTCGGGCATGTTGCGGATCGGGCCCCAGAACAGGCTTTCCTCGGCGGTGGGTTTGATCACCGCGTCCAGCTGCGGCAGCACTTTTTCCATCAATGCACGTGGCTGCACCACCCCGGCGGCCTTGCCTTCGCGCATGTTGGCGATGGCCTGGTCGAACAGCGCCGGGATGCCGAGTGAGCGCTTGGACCAGTTCTCATAGTCCTTGACCGTGCGGAACGGTTGCGCGCCCGCACCCGAGCCCAGCACCGCGATGATGCTGGACAGGTTGTAGTACTGGTTGATCGGCAGCATCCAGGTCGGGTATTGCTCGCCGGCCAGCGAGACCTGCGCGTCGCGCACGAAGATCTCATAGCTCAGCAGGTCCTGGCCCTGCAGGCCGCTGGGGCCGACGGCCTGGACCTTGCCCAGCCACTCGACCATGAAGTCGTGCGATTGCTGGCGTGAGGCGGCGGACAGGAAGTTGGGCAGCTGGTCGTTGTAGCGCGGGTCGCCCTGGAAGGTGGCCTGCAGCGGGTTGAGCCGCATCGAGGCATCCCAGTATTCGTCGTAGATGCGGTTGAGCTTGGCGGCGTTGTCCTGCTTGATCGGCAGCGGCACCGCCGCCGGGCGGCGCGGGGCCGGGCGCGGCGTGGTGCGGGGCTTGGCGGCGCGGCTCTGCGGCGCTGACTGGCGCTGGGTTTTCTTCTTCGCCGCGTCGGCAGGGGCCGCAACGGACAGCGTCATGATCGAGGCAATGGCAAGCGCAAGCAGGCGCAACGGGCTGTAAGGCATCAGGTGTTCCGCAAATACATCGACCCGGGAGCTTGCCCGATATCCGCGGTGACGACCAGCCGTGGCGCGGATGAACACGCGCCGGTGATACAGGTCCGGTTATATCCCATGCCTTGCGGGGCCCGCCGCAAGGCACGGGAGAGGGCTCAACGGTCGGCGGAGCGCGTGAATGGCACGCTGTCCGGGGCGACCGCGCCACCGGAAATGATGAAGCTCATGGCCTGGTCCACGGTCCAGTCGGTGGGCGTGAGCAGCTCAACCGGGACGATTTCCAGGTAACCGGAGGTCGGGTTCGGGGTGGTGGGCACATATACCGCAGCCAGTTCGCGGCCGGTGCCCTGTTCCTTGAGGACCCGGGTGACCAGGCCGATCGACTTCATGTCGCGGTGCGGGAAGTCGATCAGCACCACGCGCTGGGTGCTGCCCGGCTTGGTCTGCAGGATGTCGAGCAGCTTCTTGGCACTGTCATAGATGATGCTGGCCAGGGGGATGCGACGGATCACCGCACCGAACCAGCGTAGCAACTGCTGGCCGATGACCCGGCGACTGAGGATGCCGACCAGCAGGATGACCAGCAACGTGGCCAGCAGGGCAGTGATGTCCTGCATCCATTCAACCTTGATCCAGCCCAGGTAGTCCGGGAACGAGGCGGCAATACGTTCGGACAACGGCACGATCAGCGGGCTGCTGATGCCCGAGAGCAGGACGAACACGAATTTGACGACCACCCAGGTCAACCAGATCGGCAGCAGCGTCAGCAGGCCGGTAAGGAAAAGACGATGCAGGGAGGGGCGGGGGGCGGGGGAGACGGCTTCGGGCGACATCTGCGAATTGTAGCGGGATGCAGCTGCCGGTTAAGCTGCCGCGGTTCAGCTGCAACGGAACATCGGGAGAACGCTGTGTTGAAGTTGCTGCGATGGTTCGTGATCGCCGCCCTGCTGGTGCTGGTCACGGCGGTGCTGGTGTGGTCGGTGTCGCGGTGGATGCCACTGCCCAAGGCGCAGCAACAGGCGCTGGAGCTGATGGAGCAGCCGGTGCGGTTGCCGGGCGCCAATGCCTTCGAGATGGTCTGGTTGCTCGACTTCGACGACGTGCCGAACGCCGCCGGGGCTGCCTTGATCGCCGAAGACGGGCGGCGGATTGCCGAGGCTGCGCGGACCCCAGCCGGCGATGCCGGTGGCGAGGATGACGGGGAGCCGACGATAACGCGCGCGGCGCAGGGGCGTTACCCCGAAGTGCCTGACATGGCCGTGGTCTGCAGTTGGCGTGGCGCCGACTGCCTGCCGCAGGTGCGCGCAGCACCACTTGCGTTGGCGCAGGCGCTGCAATCGCAACAGGGCCTGCTGACGCGGATCGCGGCGTTGTCGCGCTACGACCGCTATCAAAGCCCTTTCGTTGCTGACGCCCACGCACCGCTGCCACGCTGGGGCCTGCTGCAGCGGTCAAGTGCCGCGCATGCCTTGGCCCATGTGCAGGGGCATAGCGATGCGGCCTTGGCGGGTATCTGCAATGACGCCCGTGCCGGCAGGATGTTGATGTCGCACAGTGATGGATTGGTGCCGACGGTACTGGGGGCCGGTATGGTCCAGGGCAACGTCCGCCTGTTGGCCGAGGTGCTGGCGGAGCTGCCGCTTGATCACGCCTTGCCCGAGGCCTGCAAGGACGTGTTCACGGCACCGGCGCCGGCCGAGCTGAGCATGTGTACGGCCATGCGGGGTGAGTTCCAGATGGTCAGCAGTGGCGGACCGGATCCACGCCAGCCAATGGCCATGCTGGTATGGGATGCGCGCAAATACCGGGCAACGATGGCCCAGCGCCTGCAGGGGGCGTGCCTGCCGGCGAGCATGCAGGCATTGGCCGCCGATCAGGCGCAGCGTTGGCCGGTATCGCCGCCGCGTTCGCTGTGGCGACTGGAATGTGCGGCCAATGTAATGGGGTGCATCCTGGCCGACATCGCGAGTCCGGCCTATGACGGCTACGCGACACGGCTGCAGGACGCCGGCGCCAGCCTGCGTGCGGCGGAGGCGTTGCTGTGGCTCCGGGCGCACCCGCAAGGCCCGACCGCCGAGAGCCTGGCGGCAATGCCGCTGCGCCTGCGCGGACAGCGGCGACCGCTGCAACTGGACGCGGATGGCCAGCAACTACGGGTTGCCTTGTACGGCGAGCCCCGCATTGATGATTGGCTGGGCCTGCCGTTACCGGCCAGCCGGTTGCCGGACTGAGACGGAAGGAGCAGACGGCCCGGGCAGTCAGCCCGGACTGCGCGCGTCGGGCTTCAGGCGCACATAGACCTGCTTGCGCACCCGCGCGACCACCTCGCCACTGGCATCAAGCACGTCGTTCTGGAACCAGTGCAGGTATTTGTCGCCGTTGGCGGTGGCGGTGCGTACCTCCCCAAGGGTGGCGTCGTCGAGCCGGAACTCGGTCCAGACCACGCCGCGGCCCGGCTTGAGGAAGTCGATGCTGCCGGCCTTGTCCCAGACGAAATAGCGGCTGCCCATGTTCTGCAGCAGGCACAGCATCCAGAACGGATCGGTCATGGCAAACAGGCTGCCGCCGAAATGGGTGCGCACGTAGTTCACGTTCCACGGCCGCTGCCGCAGTTCGACCCGCACGTAGCGGTAGTCGGCGCTGATGTCGGTCACGTGGATGCCGGCGAACAGGAAGGGCGGCCACAGGTTGATGCCGCGGCGGAACAGGCTGGCTTTCATTGTGCGTGCAGACGGACGGGGAACCGGAGTCTAGCATTCGCATGCGTATGGAAAATTCAGTTCGGCCAGGGCGGGGCGATCCGGTAGCCATCGCGGCCGGCCTGCTTGGCCTGGTAGAGGGCGGCATCGGCGGCCTCGAACAGGCGCGCGGGGCCGTCATCCGGACCGGGTAGCACGGTACATACGCCGATGGTGACGGTGGTCCCGGTCTTGCTGTGGTGGGCCTTGTCGACCGGGATGCTGAGCTGGCGCACCTGGTTGATCAGGGTCTGCACCCGTTGCTCGGCACCGGCAGGAGGCGTATCGGGCAGGATCATGGCGAACTCGTCGCCGCCAAAGCGTGCGGCCAGGTCACGCGGCCGCCGCGCCATGTCCTCGATGGTGCGGCCCAGATAACGCAGCAGGCGATCACCGACGTAATGCCCGTGGCTGTCATTGCAACGTTTGAAGTGATCCACGTCGATCAGCAGCAAGGTCAACGGCCGGCCACTGCGGCGCGCGGCATCGGTTTCGCGGCGCAGCGTTTCCTCGAAGCGCATGCGGTTGGCCAGGCCGGTGAGCGGGTCACGGTTGGCCTGGTGGCGCCAGTAGCGCATCTGCCACAGCGTCCAGAACAACAGCATGCCGATGAGGCCGAAGCTCGCCGCTATCGGGGCAAACCACAGGCTGTTGGCATGCAGCAGAGCCAGGCTGAGCAACAGCGGGGCCGGAATGGCAAGCGCGCCGAGCAGCCAGCGTTGGCGGATGCGGGAGGTGATGCCCAGCGCACCCAGTATCACCAGCGCCACGGTGATCGTGGTCTGCAGGAGCGGCGGCAGGGGGCGAATGGCATTGCCTGCCAACAGCATCGCGGCCACGTTGGCCTGGTACTCGCTCCCGCTCATCCAGTTGTCGCGCGAGGTCGGGGTGAGCAGGCGCGGGGCGATGCCGCTGGCGGTCATGCCGACGATGACCAAACGGTCCTTCAACAGGTCAGGGGATATGCGGCCTTCCAACACATCGATGTAGGACATCTGCGGAAAGCTGCCGGGCGGTCCGGCATAGCGCAGCCTTACATAGTGGTCGCGATGCCATTGATACGGGGAGCTGGCGCGCGGGCTGTCATCGGCCATGCCAGGCAGTGGGTCGTTGATGCCGGCCAGCGCTGCGCCCAGTGCCGCCCAATGCGGTGATCCGATGCCGGCCTTGAGGTAAGCCCCGCGCGCAACCCCATCGCCATCGACTTCGATGTCGGTATGCGCCAGCGCGGCGGCTGCCTGGGCGATGGCCGGCACCGGCAGCAGTTCCTCGGGAACGGCCTCGTCGCTGGCCGGTGCGGCCAACACCGGTAGCACCACCCGGCCATTGCGGGCGATGGCCGCAGCCAAGGCAGCGTCCTGGCCGGGGTCCTTGCGGTCGGCTTCAGGCAGCATCAGGTCCAGCGCGACGCGCGCCACGCCGGCCTGATGCAGGCGATCCAGCAGCGCCGCGTGCGTGCTGCGTGGCCAAGGCCATTGCCCCAGCTGCTGCAGGCTGCGGTCATCGATGGCGATGATCGCCAGCCGCGGATCGGGCGGGTAGCCCCAGTCACCGACCAGCAGGTCATAGCTGGCTACGTCCTGCTGCCAGAACACCCGCGCATGGCTGAGCCATCCGACCAGCAGGGAGCAGCCGAGCACGAACAACAGGCGGACCCGCCAACGTGGACGCAGTGGCCTCATAAGGCGAGCAGCAGCAAGACACCTGCGCCGACCCCATAGCAGAGCCGGCAGCGCAGCTGGATCTGCTGTGGCGCCGAGAACGCGCCGGCATAGCCATCCTCCTCGATGGCCTGCACACGGACGTGCAGGGTGCCGCCGCGCCAAGGCTGCTTGAATGCGACTTCCGGTGTATCCACGTGCTCATCCAGCAGCAGTCGGGAGAAGTCTGCCTGGCGCGAGACCTGTACGCGATAGCGTTCGGCGGCAGCGTCGGCTGGCCAGCGCAGGGTAAGTCGGCCCTTGCTGTCCTTTGCCGAATCCAGTGGCGTGGTCGCGGGCGCATCGCTGAGCTGCAACGGCAGCGCCTGGCCATAGCGGCCCGGCGCGCTGTCACCGTCGATCGAGGCCAGCCGCCAGAAATAGCTGCCAGCCGGTAAGGGGCTACCAATGCGCAGGTGCTGGGTGCTGGTCTGCTGTTCGAGCAGGGGGTTGCGGAAGTCGGCGTTGTCGGCGATCTGCAGGACGGTGCCGGTGGCGCCGGCAACCTTGGCCCATTGGAAGCGTGGCTGCAGCTGATGCACGGTCTGCCCGTGCAACGGGGCAATCGTCAATGGCGGGGGCAGGCCGTCGGGCACGGAAAAATCGCGTGCGGCGTCCAGCCCTTCAACCTCGTCGGCGTCGATCGCCCTTATCAGCAGGCGCAGCTGACCCGGAGGCAGGTTGTCGATCCGGATCTGCGGCGTGCTCACTTCGCGGGCGAACAGCAGAATGTCCGGTGTTACCGCGGGTACGACTTCCACCCGGTAGCCTCGTGCCGCATCCATTGGCTGCCAGGCCGCCAGCAACGGCAGGGACTGCAGGCGCAGTTGTGCCTCCATCAGCTGCGGCGGTGGCAGCAGCGGGCGTGCCGCTGCGGGCGCTGTGCCGAGTGCCGGGATCAGCGTCGCATGGCCGGCGTTGATCAGTCGCTTGCCGGCCCGGTTGCCCACCTGGACACGGCCTTCGACGACTTCGGTGGTCGCTGCACTGTCTTCGTCACCGGCATTCACCCGGAACAGGGTGCCGCGCACACTGCTGGTCGCGGTGGGTGCAGTGATGATGTAACGCGATGCCGGCCCGCGCGCCGGTGTCACCTGGTTGCTGCTGCGCCCGCGCTGCAGCCGCATGCGGGTGTCGACCATGCCGGTGGCACCGTAGCTGCTGAGCTGGTCCAACTGCAGCAGCGAGTTCTCGCGCAGTTGCAGGCGTGAATCATCGGCAAAGCTGAGGGTGACGCTGGCGTCGTCTCCGGTCTGCAGCTGGCTGCCGATAGGCAACAGCATGTCGGCCTGCAAGGGGCGGGTACCGTTGACCGGGTCGCTGACCTGGACCGGGCCGCGCAATGCAACCACCCGTGCCGGAGCCGGTTGCACGCGCAGCCAGGCGATGGGGAAACGCAGGGTCAGGCCGGGCGCGAGCCGGTAAGGGTCGCTGATCCGGTTATGCGCCTGCAGTTGCTGCCATGGCACGTTGGCTTTCAGGTAGCGCGCACCCAGATCCCACAAGGTGTCGCCGGGGCGGGCGCGATAGGTCCAATCCTGGGCACTGGCAAGCGTTGCCCAACACAGCAGCAATCCAGCCACTAGCAGCCGCATCAGGGAGGAGCGAACATCGATGTTTCTCACGGCCACTTTGGCTCCAAAAACGCGTGTCCGTTACGCTGGCATCGTGCTGGTTGCGGCTTCATCGTTTGGTGATCCGGGCTGCCGTGGCAAGGGCCACGGCGCGATCATCCACGATGGGCTGTCAATTTTCGTGCAATTGACACGCAAATTGAACTGTCTGGCGTTAAGTTAAAACAGTAGCGAAGACATCTTGCGGCGGTAGCGGCCCACCAGGTCCTCGTCTTCGATGACGCGGAACGCATCGATCAGTGCCTTCTTCGGCAGGCTGTCGCGGAAGCTGCGGTCGATGCGCAGCATCTCGATGAACTGTTCCAATGCGGCTTCATCGGCACCGGCGAGCAGATGATGGATGCCGAGCAGGTAGCGTGCTTCCAGATCATTGCCGTCGGCCTGCAGGCGGGCCGCCAGCGCCTCGCTGGCAGGTGCGTCCTGCAGGGCGGCGGCGAAATCCAGACGGGCGCGTGCGCGGATGGCACGGTCGTCAGTCGCGAGGTTGGCCGGCAGGCCGTCAAGCAGTGCACCGGCTTCACTGGTGGCGCCGGTCTTGAGCAGGGCCAAGGCCAGATCCAGCTTGAGCTCGGCCTTGTCCGGCTCGGCAGCGATGGCCTCGCGCAAGGCGGCAACTTCGGCGGCCGGGTCCAACGGCAATGCCTGGGCTTCGTCCTCGATGGCAGCGTCCGCCTCGGCAGGGCTGACGCCGTGCTGGGTCAGGAATTCGCGGAGCTGACCCTCAGGCATCGCGCCGGGGAAGCCATCAACGATCTGCCCGTCCTTTATCAGGAAGACAGTGGGTACGGAGCGGATCTGGAAGGCCGCAGCGATTTGCTGCTCCTTGTCCACATCGACCTTGGCCAGCTCGAAGGCGCCGTTGTACTCGCCTGCCAGCTTCTCCAGGATCGGGCCCAGGCTCTTGCACGGCCCGCACCAGGTCGCCCAGAAATCGACCAACACCGGGGTCTGCATGGATTTCTGCAGGACTTCGGCTTCGAAGGTTTCGGTGGTGGCCTCGAATACGTGGGGAAGATCGCTCATGGCTGGCTACGTTGCTGTCAGGAACTTCCTTTATGGCGACGGCCGGGCGGGTTCTCAAGTTCTGTGGGGGCTGGCAGGGCAAATAGCAGGCGCGGGCGGCAGGGCGTCAGGTACTGGATTTCACCGACAGTGCCCGTAGTGCCGAGCCATGCTCGGCAGGGGTTTTACCGGGCCATCCCTTGCGGCGCACAGCTCCGCACTTTGCGTTGCTCCCTCCCTTTCGCGCAGCGAAGGGGAGGGTTGGGGAGGGGTATGCTCTTCGCGGGCTGATGCCGTGGTGGCTTCGCAGCTTATGGCCCGAGGCCCGCCTGCACTGCTCCTGCGGGTGATCCGGGGCTGATGCGTTGCTGGGCAAGCCCTTGCCGAGCATGGCTCGGCAGTACAAAAACGCCGCCTTTCCCGAAGGAAGGCGGCGTTCGCGTTTTTGCGCTGAAGCCAGGACCTCAGGGGTTGCTGGCTGGTTCCTGGGGCGTGTGGATCACCGGGGTGGCCGCGGTCACCGGGGCAACGGTGGGCGTGGCTGGCAGGGTCAACTCAGGATTGACCTGCTGCGCCTGCAAGGCCTTGATCTGCTGGTTCAGGGCTTCCAACTGGGTATTGGTGGCGCGCAGGTCCGAGCTCAATGCCACCGCCTGTTGCTTGCGCTCCTGCAAGGCGTTGCTGACCTGCAGCGACTGCTGGCGCTGTTGTTCCACTTCCTGCTGCAACCCGCGCAGGCGGCGCTCGTTCATGGCCACCAGCTTCTCACTATAGGCCTTGCCGGCCTGCAGGCGGATGGTGTCCAGATAGACCTGCGCCAATTGCTTGGTCTGGTCGGCGAAGGTGAGGTAAAGCGTTTCGGCGTTTTCCACCGACTCGGTGCGGATCACCCGCCAGAACTCCTTCTCGTGGAACAGCGCCACGTAGTAGTTCAGGGAGTCTGCATGGAACAGCAGGCTGGCACCGTAATTGCCGTTATAGGTGGTACGCAGCTCGGTAAGCTCCTGGTTGCCCATCAGCCGTTTCAGCTCGGCGACGGTATTGCCGACCGCGCTGTCCTCGCTGTTGGCGGGGGCAGCCGGTACCTCGGCCTCGCCACGTTGCCAACGCCCGGCCATCGCGGCAGGTGCCGCCAGCAGGCCGACTACAAGCAGCAGTGCACACGCAAGCCGGCTCGGAAGCATCTCGATCCTTGTCATAAGTCCTCGTAACTCCCCCGAACTGCGATGGCTATCGCAATTCATGAATGCACACTGTATGCGGCTGAGCATAGCATGCGCTCCGGCGCTGGAAAGCCCCGTGGCGTGGGCGTCTGCACGGTTTCGGAAGGAACTCATTCGACCAGTTGGCTGCGGCCGCACTGGATGGATTGCATATGTACGTCGGTGCGACCCAGCTGCAGGCCAAGCACTTCCGAAAGTACGTCCCTGAGCAGCTTGCCAACCCCGTCCAGCAAGGGGCGCAGGAAGCCATCAACCACGGGCTTGAGCAGCAGGCACAGCCCACTGCTGCAACTGCCCGTACCCGTGGTCGGGTTGTAGCCGCCGGCACCACTGAGTCCGCCGGGCTTGGTCTGCAGGTATTTGACCAAGGCTTCGCGCACGCAGTCGTTGTAACGCAGCAGTCCATTGATCAGGCCATCGCAGGCGGTCAGGCCCAAGGCATCCAGCAGGCCTCCGACCAGACTGATGTCGCTGATCCCGGTCTCGCGCTTGAAACCCTCCCAGACGCTGCCCGGTACCTTGGCGGGCATGCAGACCAGCACGACGTATTTGCAACCGGGGATATCGGTGGTCCAGTCGCCGAGTGCCGGCAGGTTGACCTGGCTGGCCGCGTTCTGCTGGCCGTTCTGCAAGGCCTGCACGACCTTGGCGGGATTGTAGAGGCCGTTGACCTTGGTGGCCTCCAGATACTGGGTGGCCAACTGCTTGGCGACGTCATTGTTGTCGCCTTGCGAGGCGAACAATGCGCCCAGGGTGTCCAGCAGCTCCTTGAGCAGATCGTCGACCAGCTTGCCTATCTTCAGGTCATTGGGCTTGACCGTGCCGGTCTCACTGGCGCTCAGTCGCAACGACTCACGTTGCGACAAGGCTTCCAGCGTGACCTTCTTGTTGAGTACGTCGCGGCCGAGCAGGCTGACCAGGGTCTCACTGCCCAGGCCGGTTCGGCACAACTCGCGGGTGGAGTCCCAGGGAGTGGTTGCCTTGCCGATGCACACATTGGCGATGGCGCTGGTGACATCGACGGTGGCCGTTGCCGGTTGGCTGGCGCAATCGATGGCGGTGAGCCGGCCGAAACCGTCGATCACATCGATATAGGTGGGCAAGCGGATGCGTGTGCCCAGCCAGGTCAGGATCGGACCCAGCGCGGGGATCCGCTCGGAGTCGATATCCAGAAACAGCCGGACCTGGCTGTTGTAGGCGGTGGTGCCAACCGGGCCGATGCCGATCGAGGCCGGTTCGACGATGCTGGCCTTCGCGCTGAGGCCCAGCAGATCCAGCTGCTGCACCGCGAGAGCGTGCTTCGCGTTGGCAATGGAGATGCTGGTGCCCAGTAGATCCAGCGCATTGAGGTCCACATCCAGTGCGCCATTGGCGGCGTCGCTGGCGCCGGCTATCTGCGCGAATAGGCCGCTGCTGGTGGCGTTGGAGCCCAGTTGCAGCAGCAAACCGCTGATGCCCTTGTCGAGCAGTTTCTGCTGCAGCAGGCGCAGATCAACCGCGGTCAGTCCCTGTTGGCTGGCCAGGCTGGCCATCACCTCCAGCAGCCTGCCAACCGACACTTTGTTGGCCGCCAGCAGAGTGTTCAATTCACCAACATTGAGGTCCGTGGCGACCGGGATGCCCAATGCCTGCAGCAATCCGCGCGGGGTGATCTTGACGTTGGCCAGGCCCTGGTAACTGGCGATCTGGGTCTGGGTAAGGTCGACCCCGACCAGGCGCAGTACTCCCTGCAAGGGTGCATTGCTGTTGGTGTTGAGCAGGCGCGAACCGACGCTGAAGGCCGCTTGCGGTGAGATGCGCTTGGCCACCGCGGTGGCACTGACGCGGGGCAGTGAAGTGAACTGCCCCAGCAGCGGTATCGCCTGCCGCGAGGCGGTGACCTGCACGGCGTTCAAAGGACGGCTGCTGGCGACCGCTACAAAGCGCGCGCCGGGCGCCAGTTCGGCCCCCCAATAGCCGCAGTTGATCGCCAGCTGGCCGGAGAACTGGTTGTCGGTCACCGCGTTGCTGCGCGCTGCCAGGTTGTCCTTGTAATCGGTAGTGCACAGCTCAAGCCGCTGCGCGCCCGCCAGTGCTGCCAGGTCGGCGGTCTTCTGTACATCGCGTTTGCTCCAGTACAGATAGCCGACCTCGACCAGCCCGAGGATCACCACCAGGCCGAGCAGCAACAACATCATCGGCAGGCCGGCGCCCCCACGCTGCCGCGCGCTGTGGCGGGGATCGCTTGGCGCGCGTGCGGGCGGGGGCGAAGACAGGCGCGGGCTGTACATGGTTGGCCTCAGCGGCTACTGCCGCCTTGCTTGGGATCGGGGAGTGCGGCTTCGAAGTACTCGGGGATGGGATGGCTGAAACTGTCGAGATAACGCTGGTAGCTGCGGCTGGCGGCTTCACCAAGCATCGGCAGGGCATTGCCGGGACGACCGCTGTCGGCCTGCAGCTGCAGCAGGCTGCGGGTGGTGTCACCTACCTGCGAACGGGGCAGGTAGGTGCGTTGGCGCGTGGCGGCGGCGCGGGTATCCGCGACGGTGTTCGGCGCGTCCGTTGCAGTAGCGGAAGTAGTGGCCGGATCTGGATCCGCCATGCGTTCGATCAACGGCGCATGCTGTGCCTGCGCCGATGCACAGATGCCGAGCATGCCCAGCAGCCATGCGCAGGGGAGGCGAACAGTTCGGTTCATGGCGTTGCCTCCTGCGAAGTGGTCGTCGTGGGGTTGAAACGATCGAGCATCGAGCCCGGCGGACGGGGCCGCTGCGTGCTGCTGCCAGGTGGTTGCACGGCCAGGGCAGTGGCGTTGTTGACTGCATTGGCATTGCTGGCTGCGGCGGCCTGTCTCAAGGTGTGTGCCAGGCGGTAGATTTCGCTTCGTGCCGACTGCGGCAGGTCGGCGCGCTGGATCATGCTCTCGGCCGTCGCCGGCTGCCCTGACAGCATTGCCCACAGGGCGAGGTTGGAGATGGCGCGGATGTTTTCCGGTGCGAGCTCCGCCGCTTTTGCCAGCGGTGCACGCGCCTGTTCGAACTGGCCAGCCTGCAGCAGTGCGAAGCCAAGATCGCCCAGGTAGGCGATGTTGAGTGGATCGGCACGCACGGCGCTTTCCAGTGCAAGGCGCGCGCCATCGTGGTCACGCGCGTCGGCCGCGATCAGGCCAAGCCCATGCCAGGCCGGCGCGGCCTGGGCGCCTTTGGTCAGGCCACGATAGATGTTGCCGGCCGTGTTGCGATCGCCGGTTTCGCGCAGTGCGTTGGCCTGCAGGATGCGCAGTTCCGGACTGTCGCCGAAGCGTTGCCGGAAGGCATCGATATGCGCCAGCGAGGCGTAGTAGGCGCCTTGCTGTTGCATCTGCCTGAGCAGCCCCAGGTACATGCCGCGGTCATCCTGGGGAGCCTCCACCAGGGCCGGTTCCACGGGAGCTTGCCGATAGGCGGCATGCTTGCCTCCGCAACCGGCCAGCAGCGCAGGAAACAGCACAATCAGCAGCACCGTCTTGGCTTTCGACGCACCGATCTTCATCACATCCCCTTGATCGCGGCGGCCAGCGAGATGATCGCCGGCCCGGCCAGTACCAACATCAACGCCGGCAGCAAGGTGACCATCATCACCACGGTCATCTTCACCGAAAGCTTGCCGACCTTCTCCTTCATCTTCATGCGGCGCTGCTCGCGCAGGCGCATGCCGAACTGCTTGAGCGGTTCCTGCACCGCGCCGCCATGCTGATGCACCTGCAATATCATCTGTATCAGGCTGCGCAGGTCGTCGTTGTCGAACGACTCGGACAGGCGCCGCAGCGATTGCGCGCGACTGCGGCCGCGGCTGTAGCCGGCATTGGCCAGCTGCAGTTCGCGGCCCAGCACGGGGATGGCGATATGCAGTTTCTCGGCGACCATCTGCAGGCTCTGGTCGATGCTGAAGCCCACGCCCTGCAGCAGCCGCAGCAGGTCGATCAGCAAGGGCAGTTCTTCATCCACTTTCCTGCGCAGGCGCGCGGCCCAGCTGCGCAGCAGCAGTTTCGGCAACAGGATGCCCAGGGCAAAGCCGACCAGCAGGACGATCAGGGTATCGCCGCCGTGCGGCTGCAGCACCAGCACGGCGATGAAGGGCATTAGCACGGCAAGCAACAGCCGGGTGGCGAGAAAGGCGGCAGTGCCGGTGTTGTGGTTCCAGCCCACCTGTTCCAGCAGCAGTCTGTCCTCCGGCGCCAACAAGGCTTTCTGCAAGCGGCTGCCATCGAAGTGCTGGCCAATGGCGGCAAGATCGGCCAGGCGCTGCCGCCACCAGCCGATCTTCGGCGCATTGTGCGGTTCCACATGCTGGGCAGTGTCCAGCGCGCTCTGCAAGGCCGCACCGGCCTGCTGGCTGCGCCGCCCGCGATAGAGCAGGCCTGCCGCCGCCAATACCAGGGCCAGCACGACCAGCATCATGGCGATGGTCAACAGCAGATTCATGCTTCGCTCCTGCGAAGGGGGGAGAAACTGCGCGCTGTCATAGCGATTTGGCCAGCCGGTACAGCAGGAAACCGCCAAACAGCTCCAGCAGCACTGCGATCAGCAGGATCTTCTTGCCGAGTGGCTCATGGAACATGGGCTGGAAGAAATCCGGGCTCATCAGTGCCATCGACAGTGCTGCGCCTACCGGTAGCAGGGCCAATACCCAGGCCGACATCCGGGTCTCGGAGGTGGTGGCCTGCAGTTCGCGCTGAACTTCCTCCAGGTCGCGCATGAAATCACTCATGCGTTGCAGGATCTGGTCGCTGCGGCCACCGATGCGGATGCTGGTACCGAGGATCACTGCCAGCATTTCCAGCGGACGCAGCCGATAGGCCTGCGCGGCGTGCTGCAGGGCGCGGTCCAGGTCCATGCCCGCGCGGGTATAGGTCAGCGCGTTGTCGAGGATGGGGCGCAACGGTGGATCGACGTTCTGGGTAGCGCTCTGGAATGCCATCGACAGGCTGTTGCCGATGCCGGCCATGCGCACCATGTTCTCCAGGAAGTCCGGCATCTGCGCGACCAGCCGTTGCTGGATCTTGTCGATGCGCCGGTACAGCCATAGCGCCACGCCCAGCAGGTAGAGCGCCAGCACAAAGACCCCGAACCAGGCGCTGCCCAGGCGCAGGCCGGCCGCGATGGGAAGGCCGATGGCGGGCAAGGCGAGCATCAGCAGCGTGCGCGGTGTGTCCGTCAGGCCGGCACGACGCAGCAGCTCGGCCCAGCGCTTGCTGGCGGGGCGGGTGTTGCGCGCTTCTTCGGCCGCACGCTGTGGGCCGGGCTGCGACAGCCGGGTGTCGGCGTGGCTGGCGGCGGCGCGCTGCTGCACGCGGGTGGCAAGCCCCCACCACAGGCCCATGGCGACCGCCACCAGCCCAAGCGCGACACTCCCCAGCAGCAGCGGCACCATCATGAAGAGAAGCTCCCCATGTTGGCCTCGCGCAGTTCCTGCCGGAACGGCTCGAGCTTGTGGCAGTGCGGATGGAAGCCCAGCCCTGTCCAACGATCACGTTCGCGGTTGTCGTGGTCAACCCATGCCTCGTGCTTGAACAGCTCCTGGCTGGTGATGACGTTGTCGCTGACGCCGGTGATCTCGGTGATGGAAACGATCACCCGGCGGCCACTGCCCAGTCGCGAAATCTGCACGATGAAATCGATGGCGCTGGCGATCTGCCGACGCAGGCTGTCCTCGCTGCCCTGGAATCCGGCAAAGCCGGCCAGCATTTCCAGCCGGTACAGGCAGTCGCGCGCGTTGTTGGCGTGCACGGTAGCCATCGAGCCATCGTGACCGGTGTTCATCGCCTGCAGCATTTCCAGCACTTCGGCGCCACGGACCTCGCCAACCACGATGCGGTCCGGACGCATGCGCAGGCTGTTGCGCACCAGGTCGCGGATGCTGACCGCGCCGCTGCCATCAAAGCCGCCCATGCGTGACTCCAGGCGCACGACATGCGGGTGGTTCAGGGCGAGCTCGGCGGTGTCCTCCACGGTGACGACCCGCTCGTTGTGCGGGATGAAGGTTGCCAGTGCATTGAGCAGTGATGTCTTGCCGGAGCTGGTACCGCCGGAGATCAGGATGTTGCAGCGCCCTCGCACCATCGCGTTGAGCAATGCGTACATGGGTTTGTCGAACGCGCCACGGCCGAGCAGTTCGTCCGGGGTGAACGGGTCCTTGCGGAACTTGCGTATCGATACCATCGGCCCGTCGACGGCCAACGGCGAGATGATGGCGTTGAGGCGGCCGCCATTGGGCAGGCGCGCGTCGACCATCGGATTGGAGTCATCCAGGCGCCGGCCGAGCGGGGCGATGATACGGCGCAGGATGCGCAGCAGGTGGCGGTCATCGCTGAAGCGCTGGGTCGAACGACGCAGCATGCCGCCGGCGGAGACATGCACGTCCTTGTAGCCGTTGATCAGGATGTCCTCGATCTCCGGATCATGCAGCAGGTCATCGAGCGGCCCGAAGCCGGTCAGCTCCTTGTGCAGGGCGCTGGCAACGGCTTCCATTTCCTGTGCGTTGACGGGGATCTTCCATTCCTTGACGAAGGCGGCGGTCTGCGTGCGCACGTACTTGCCGATGGTTTCCGGCGACCAGGAATCGATATCGACGCGCTGGTCCTCGACATGGTTGAGCAGGTACTCATGGGCGGCGGACAGCACGCTCTGGAACTGTTCGGTCTGCTCGAACGGCACGCTCGGTGCCGCTTCCACCGAGAGTGCCGCGGCGGCGATGCGGGGGGACAAGGGGGTGACTTTGTCTTCCATTGTTATCTACCCAGCAGATTGGCGAGACGCGCCAGCGGTGAGGCCGGTGCGGTGGTCGGAGACGGGGCGAGACGACGCCGGTCCAGCCGCTGCAGGAGTGACTGCAGGGCCTTGAGATAGGGATCGCGCGGGGCCGCATCGGTCAACAGGCGGCCCAGTCCTGCGTTGGAGCGCAGCACCCGCGAGCGGTCCGGGAGCGTGGCCAGCAGCGGCAGGTTGAAGCGCTGCGCGATCTGGGTATCGGCCAGGCCGCCGTTGGGATCGAAGCGGTTGACGATCAGTTGCAGGCGTTCGTCGCGCAGGCCACGGCTTTCCAGCTCGCGCATGGTCTGGTCGAGGGAGACCAGTGAACCGATGGCCTGGTCGGTGACCAGCCAAACCTCGGAGGCGCTTTTGAGCAGTGTGGTGGGTAACAGCTGTACCGGCAGGCCGCCAACATCGCACAGGCTCAGCGGGAAAACGCTGCGCAGGCGGTCCAGCAACGTGATCGGCTCGTGCTTCTTCAGCAAGCTGCCGCTGGCGATGCCGAGCAGCGCCATGCCGCTGGGGTGATGTGCAAAGGCCGTGCCAGCGAAGGTGCGATCCATCCGTTCGACGTTGCGCAGTGCTTCCTCATAGCTGAAGTGGCTTTCCATGCCCAGGTACAGCGCGGCATCGGCAGCGGGTTGGCCCAGGTCGATCAGCAGCAGCCAACCCTGCAGACCGGCAGCATCGGGCGACACCGGGTTCTGTTCGGCCAGACTCACTCCCAGATGGGTTGCCAGGGTGCTGGTGCCCACGCCGGGGCGCACGCCCAACAACACGATCAGGCGGCCGTCCGGGCGCAGTTCCGGCGTGGTTGCCACGCGCGCGGGGGTGGGGACGGCTGCGACGCGTTCAAATACCTCCAGCATCTGCGCGGTGCTGTTGTCGATGTCGATGAAGTCGCAGACGCCGGCACGCATCGCCGCCAGCAGGTGTGCGGCCTGTTCCGGACCGGTAGTGCCCAGGCCGATCAGCGCCGGGCAAGCGGGCAATGCATGCAGTTGCCGAGCCAGATCGGTGGAATAGGCAGCGTTGCCGCCGCAGTAGTCGAGCAGCACGAAGGCCGACGCCGCAGCGGCCTCCAGCAGTTGCCGCGGCGCGGTTTCGCGACTGTCGACCCAGCGCAGGTTGGCCTGCCCCGCCAGTGCCGCCCCCAGTCGCGCCATATGGCGGTTATCCGGTGCGTACAGCAGCAGATTCAGCTCGGCATGGCGTTGGGTCTGGGGCAATGGCATCACCGGGGGCATGGGAATACGTCAGCGTGAGAAACCGGGGAGTTGGTCGGGGCTGGCCGGATGCAGCAGCCATGCGCCCCAGACCGGAAGGCGCGGTTGTGCTTCGCGTTGGCCGGGAAGGGGAATGTCGGTGCCACGCGCCAGCGGCTTGACCAGGCGCGGGGTGACGACGATCACCAGCTCCTTGTCTTCGCGCTTGTAGCTGAGATTGCGGAAGAACGAGCCAAGCACCGGAATGTCGCCCAGCAGCGGGATCTTGTTGACGTTGGAGGACAGCTGGCTGCTGACCAGTCCACCGATGACGAAGCTCTCGCCATCGCCCAATTCCACCGTGGTGTCGGCACGGCGGGTGGAGATGGCCGGGATCTGGGTGCCATCCAGGGTGATGCCGCGGGTGTAATCCAGGTCACTGGCTTCCGGCGCCACCTTCAATGCGATGCGGTCGGCGGACAGCACCGTGGGGGTAACGGTCAAACCAATGCCAAACGGCTTGAAGCTGACGGTGGTGGTGCCCAGTCCCTGCGGTTCCAGGATGGGCAGCTCGCCACCGGCCAGAAAGCTCGCGCTTTGCCCGGACAGCGCCACCAGGGTCGGTTCGGCCAGTACCCGTGCCATGCCGTTGGCCTGCAGCAGGTCGATATTGGCCTCCCAGGCGCCAGGGACGGATTTGGCGATCAACTTGAAGGCCGACGAAAGCGCACCACCATCGCCGCCGCTGCTGGGGGAGGTCATGCCGTAGCTGAAGCCGCCATTGATGTTCTTGAAGTTGATGCCAACCTGACGCAACACGCTTTTGTTGAACTCCACCACCTTCACCTCGACCTGCACCACGCCGCTGCTGGCAATGGTCGCGACGTCGCTGATCACCCCCTTCTCGCCAATGGCGGAGGCGGCGGCCTTGCGACGGGCTTCATGCTCCAGCAGGGAGCTTGCGCTGCCCGACAGCAGGGCCTGGCCATCCTGCACGGTGAGCAGGTTGCCGTTGTCAGTCAGCAGGCCACCTTGCACCGCGTTGCGCACTTCAACGCGGATACGCGATGGCGCAGCCTGCTTCTGCAGCCACAGCAGCAAGGTGGTGCTGCCTGCGGACTTGCCAACCAGCAACGCTTCGCTGTTGCGACCGATACGGGTGATATCGGCGATCGAAGGATCGGCGATGGCGATGCGCTCCACGCCCGCTGGTAGGGTCCAGGGACGCTGTTCGTTGAGTTCGAGAACGACGCTGCTGCTGGTCTGCGCCTGGGCGAGCGGCATCAGCGGCGGCAGGCTGCCGCTCGCCGCAACAAGTGCCAGGGCGAGAAGGACCGATGCAGTGCGGGAAGAACGCTGGTGCAAGATTGTGCCCCCGGTCATGGCGAAGACAGACGGTTGGATGGGGTCGTGCCACGGATGATCTCGATACCCTGGCGTGCGGCCGGACGTGGCGAACGCCGCCGTTGCGGTGCTGTGGTGGCGGCATTTGCGTTGGTCGCCGGCGTCGAGCGGCTGCCGTCGCCTGCCAGCGCACTCAGGTCGATGCCGGCATAGGCACGGTTCTCCGGCCGCGCGGCAGCCTCCGCCGCGGCATCGTCCAGATTGCCGCGCAAGGCCAGCACCGGCGGCGGCGCGGCAAAGATGGTTTCGTCGGCCAGGCCCGTGTCGCCGGGGTTGCGCAGCGCCAGGAACAATTTGCCACTGTGTGCGGCCAGCAACAGGCGCCCGGCATCCTGCACCGGGACGGCGAGGATCGCACTGCGTGCCTGTGCGCCATCGGCATTGTTCGCACCGCTGCTGCGGCTGTCGCGGGCGGCGATGGTTTCGGCGCGGCTGCCGGGCTCCGGTGGCAGCTCGCCGACATCATTGTTCCGTGCGTCGTCGGAGGCCGCCCGTTGGCCTACATCGGCGTTGCCGTAGCCGAGCACCTGCAGGCGTGAGAGCAGCAGCCGCGCCTGGGTATTGGAGCGACCGCTGGCTGCTGCCGATGGGTCCTGCAGGCTCATGAAGACATCGACGTAGTCACCGGGCGTGACGCGATTGCTGACCCCGGCAAGCTCGTCGACAGGCACCGCCACCGCGCGTTCGCCTGGCTTGATGCCGATTGCAATGCCCTGCAGCAGGTGCTCGCTGGTGATCATTGCACCGGCAGCGATGTTTCTTGCCGGCGTGCGTCCTTCCACTTCGCCGATCACCGTGTAGCCGTTTGCAGGCGGCAACGCCATTTCGGCGATGGTGAGATCACCGGCGGCAATTGGCTGGCCGGCCGGCAGCTCCTTGCCGGCGACCACCATCAGGCGTTTGGGCGGTTGGCGTAGCGTCGCTGTGTCGTGCGCGCTGTCGGCCGCTGCTGGCGCCCGGCGGCCCAATCCAAAGGCAAGCACCATCAGCAGTGCGGCGATGGCCAACAACAGGATTGCAGCTATGCGTATTGCCTTTGGCATCTTGAAGCTCCTCCCCCTTGGAGTCCGCGTTCAGCGGTCGCCTAGATCCAGTTGAACAACGGCGGTACTGCTCAGTGACTTGCCCATGGTCCACCCCATCAACGTGCCAGTGCCGGGCATGAAGGGGTGGGCATCATGGTCGTACGAGGTGGTCACCTTGATGCACTTGACAGTGCTATCGGCGGCACAGGCATAAGGTTGAGATACCGCAATCGGTGCAGCACTGGCCGTGCCACAGCTGGCCGCGGTCCTGGAGTAGTTCAACAACCACTGCATCGAACGTGCGGCTGCCTGGCAGGCATTGTTGCGTCGTTCGGCAGTAGTGCCATAACGCAGCGACGCACGGGCACCTTCTCCGGCAGCCAAGGCCAGTGACTGTTGGGCGGCGAAGATCATCACGCCGGTGAAGGTGATGAACAGCAACGGCAGCACGCCGAACATCATCATCATCGCGAACTCGATGGTCACGACCCCGCGCGTACGCCGGCGGCCTGGTGCTTTCCGCCTAGACATGGGCACCTCCGCTTGCCACGAGCGCAATCATTGCCAGCCCCAGATAGGCCGCATAGGGAATACCCTGGCGGCCGCGACGTGCCGAGCGCAGATCCATCCGCCAGTCCGTTACCCGTCCGGAACCCTGCAGCGACAGCACCATCCGTTGCAGCGGGAGCGGGGCGTAACCGGCGGCCAGCGGCCAGCAGATGGCAACCAGCGCATGCAGGCCGGCCGCCAGGCTGGCGATGATCCAGATCGGCAGCAAGGCAGTGCTGCCCAGCAGCAAGCCGATCACCGAGAACAGCTTCACATCGCCTGCGCCCATCCAGCCGACGGCGTAGAAGGGCAGCAATGTGGCCAAGCCGATGACCCCGCCGAGCAGGCAGTCGGCCAGCGACGGGGGGCTGCCAAACTGCAGCAGCTGCATCGCCGCCACCCCTGCAAGCACCGCCAGCAGCGTCCGGTTGGACACGCGACGGGCCAGCAGGTCGCTGATCGCGACCTGGGCACCAAGCAGCAGCGCCGTCAGGTAGGTGAGGGTCATGGTGGCCGCCGCAGCTCAGGCTGGCGTGCTACCGGTGCCGCCGCCAACCAGTTCGGTCAGCTTGTCGAGGACGGTCTGGAATACGGTTCTCAGGCCATCGCGTGCGAAGAAGATGATCAGGCCGGCCACCACCGCAGCCAACAGCCCGTACTCCAGTGCAGTGACACCGTCTTCTTCCCGGAAAAACCTGCGCAGCTGTGCGTTCATGATGTTCTCCCTGATGACCCGGTGTCGGTAGTGCACCGACAGATAGCCGGGCGATGGGCATTGCTGCCCGATTGAGGTCATTGGGATACGCGTGACACCGGCAAGAGTGTGCCGACGGTTGCACGGTGTGCCGGATGACGCAGGCGGCTTTCCTACCGTTGCTTCCGTTGTCCCCTGTCGGCATGCCGCGCATGCCCGGAAACATCATTGCAATCAGCCCCGTAGGCGGATGCGCATATTCGGCAAGAATCAATTGTTTTTCATATATGTGATGGACTTGGCGAATCGGCCATGGCGGAGCCGGCGTGAAGATCGTTTTTTTTTGTCAGTATCCAAGCGCAGGACGTATTTGAACGCACCTGCACGTGTGATTCCGTAATGCGGGTTTCAGGCTGTGCGGCAGGGGATTGCAGGTTTTGCTCATTGACCTGCAACGGATGGTCGGGCTTCTGAAGCGCGTCCTGGCCAGGATGCGCAAAGGCGTTCACATGGATGCGGTAGTCGGCGGAAACGGTTTGCGATCATTTGATCTGGCGTCGCTGAGCGGCACGCTTCGGGTGTGCCACGTTGAATTGGTGTTGCTTGACGATCAGCCGCCGACGGCCTCGATCACCTCCTTCGTCCACGACCAGGCCTTGCTCTGCACCTTCGAGATCGGTGCGCGCACGCGTGGCCGTTTCATGTTGCCGCTGGATTGGTGCCTGTTGGGTTGCCTGCAGGCGGTGGATCCGGACAGCAGCTGGTGCCATGGCGTCCCGTTGGTGTCGGGCAATATCGTGTCGGTGATGCCCGAGGGCGTCACCGAATTCGCGCTGGGTGCCGGTAGCCGGGTGACGTTTGTGCTGGTTCCGCTCAAGCGTTTCCAGGAGCGCGCGGCCGCACAGCGGCTCGGCAGTCCGCTGGAAGAAGCCGCCGGCGTTCCCTTGTTGAGCAATCGCCCGCATGTGCCGCTGCAAACCTATTACCAGGGCCTGCACGAACGCATACGGCAAGGCGAGGTGGGCAGTGAAGAGATCGATGCCATGCTCGATGCGCACGTCAAGGAAGTGGTCACCAACGGGCCGCCGGAGCGCGCCGGCTGCAATCGCAGCCGCCGTGCGCGCTATCTGATCTTCCGCCGTGCTGAGGACATGATGTACGCCAATCTGCGCCGTCATATCTACATGCATGAGCTGTGCGATGCGGCGGGCGTGAGCGAGCGCGCCCTGCGCTATGCGTTCGAGGAACTGGTGGGTATTTCGCCGGTGCGCTATCTGTCGATGCTGCGTCTATGCGAAGCCTGCCGCAACCTGTCCAGCGCGGATGCCGGGCGCAAGTCGGTCAAGTCGATCGCACTGAGCTGCGGTCTGTGGGATCTATCGCGCTTCGCCGACAACTACCGCAAGGTCTTCGGTGAATTGCCGAGCGAGACCCTGATGCGCGGCACTTATTCGCCCGCCTGAGCTGTGCGTTGGCCAGCTGCGTGACGTCCATCACTCAATAATCGCCGTTGCCGAATACGTGCATGTGCGTGCCGACAACGGGCATCGCTTTGCCAAATCGTCCTATGGATGTGCCGGATGCGCGCAAACCGACGCGCGTGCAAGCGGTGTACTGGCCTCACGAACCAAGACCCCTCCGCGCCCGGACGGGTCGAACCGGAGGCTCCACATGAACCGCATCTACCGATTGGTCTGGAACCGTGCACTCAATGCATTCGTTGTCGGTTCCGAATTGGCCAGCGTGCAAGGCAAGCGCTCGGGCCCGTCGAAGTTGTCGCCGTCCGTATCCTGGAGCCTGGCGGGCGTGGGCAGCGCCATTGCGCTGGCGATGGCGGGCCCCGCTGCGGCAACCGACGCCAAGCTCGCCGACCTGCAGGACCTGGTCGCCAAGTACAGCGCTACCGATGCCCAGCAGATTGTGGCCACCACCTTGCCAGCGACCAGCGCGGGCGCTGCGCTTGGCACCTCGGTCACGCTGCCGGCGGTGTTGCGGGTGGATGCATCGGCTGTGGTCGCAATCAAGCCGCAGGCCGCACCCGCAGCGATACGCGCCCAGCTTGGCGTGCGCGCCGCGTTGCCGCGCGCACATGCACAGGGGGCGGCAGGTGATCCGGCAGCGGCGCTGGCCGTGGTCGGCGACGCCGCCCTTGCGGTGAAACCGTTGACGGCAGCAGCCAACACCACGATCACGGCGACGGTCGGGCCGTTGACTGGAACCGGTGCAGGCTTGCGGGGCATCGCAGCGGTATTGCTGCCGGGCAAGGAGGACGGCGGAAACCCACTGCACGGGACGCTGGTTTCGACGACGGGCGCGGTCAAGGAGTTGACCGGCGAGGTGCTGGGTGGCCAGCCGGTGGCGGCAATCCAGACACTGGGTGCACATGCAGGCGCAACGGTGACGCCGCTTGTCGAGCACCTGGGTGGCGGTGTCGGCCATGTGGTCGACGGGTTGCTGCCAGGCCACGCGCCGGGCGGGAATCCACTGCAGGGGACGCTGGTTTCGACGGCGGGCGCGGTCAAGGAGCTGACCGGTGAAGTGCTGGGCGGCCAGCCGGTGGCGGCGGTGGAGACGCTCGCATCACATGCAGGTACGACCGTGGGCGCGCTGACCCAGCATCTGGGAGGTAGCGTCGCAGGCGTGGGCGGCGTGTTGGTGCCGGGTGCGGAGCAGGGTGGAAATCCCGTGCGTGAAACCGTGACCGGCACGCTGGGTGCGGTCGACGCGTTGGCTGGCGGTGCTGTCAAGGGAACCGGCCTGGGCGCAGTGGTGAATGGCTTGGTCAATGGCATCGCGCCGGCAGTGAACGGTGTCGGTGGCCTGCTGGGGGCGGTGGTTGGCGGAGTGACCGGTTCCAGTACGCTCGCTGCAGGCATCGTTGGCACGGTTGGCAGCTTGACCGGCGGACTCAAGGACACCACCGGCGCACTCGCAGAGGGCAACGTAGGCGGCTCCGTGCAGCATCTGCTGGGAACGGTCGACAACACGGCCTCCACCTTGCTGGGTGCCACCGGCAACACGCTGGGCGGCATCACCGGTTCCGCTTCCGGTGTGACAGGCGTGACCGGTGCGCTCAGCGGCGTGATAGGCGGCGTGACCGGGGGATTGTCGAATGTGGTGGGCGGGCTCACCGGCAGCCCGGCCATACCCAGTGCGGTGCCTGCAGCGCCCGGCCCGTCGGGAATGATCGTCGGCAACGGAGGGTTGGTAGGCTCGGTCAACCAGCTGGTGGAATCGCCACTGACCTCCTTGCTGGGTGGCAACGGCTACATGCAGAGCGGCAGCCTGAAGGTCAACAACACCAATGTGATGCAGACCTATTCGGAGGTGCAACTGGCGGGCGTGCCGGTGGTCAATCTGACGCCGGTCGGTGATCTGCTGGACGGCCTGGGTAGCCTGACCACCGGCGGCAACTCGCACCTGACGCTGATCGGCGGTGTCACCTCCGACAGCTACATCACCAACATCAACAACGGCGATCCCGGTGGCTTGCTTGGTTTGGTGCTGCCTGGTGGCGCGCCCGCCTGGGCGTCGAATTGCGTGAACGTGCTGAATGTCGTCACGGCCAAGTGCTGGGCAGTGCCGGCAGCGCAGGATTATCAGGTGCTGATTGGCGATGGTGCGTTCGCCAACGGCTCCAAGGAAGTAGTCATCGGCAGCAACGCCGAACACCGGCTGGCAACGCAGACGGCGGATCAGGTGTTCATCGATGACGCCGGTGGCAAGACCGGCGTACCCACCGCCGACTACGATGCGCGGCTGGGGCATTCGGTGGTGGTCGGTGACAGTGCCAAGGGCACTGCCCATGCGCAGACCCTGCTCGGTGCGGGTGCAACGTCGGACAAGGCCAACAGTGTGGCGCTGGGCTTCAAGTCCAATGCCGCGCGTGGTGGCCAGGACAACTACGCTGCTTTTGGCTTGACCGCCGCGCAGACCTCCATTGGTGAAGTCGCCGTGGGCTCGAGCGGGCGCGAACGGCAGATCACCCATGTTGCCGCCGGCAGCCAGGACACCGATGCGGTGAACGTCAAGCAGCTGCGTGGCGCGCTGGACCAGATCGATGATCTGGGGTTGGCGGCGGTGGTCTATGACGAGGACGTCAACGGTGTCGTCAATTACAGCAAGGTGACGCTTGGCAGTGGTCAGGCGGTCAGCGGCACGGTGTTGGCCAATCTGGCCGCCGGTGCGGTCGCCGCGGGCAGCATGGAGGCGGTCAACGGTGGGCAGTTGTTCGGCCTGGGCGCTTCGATGGCGACCTATCTGGGCGGCGGTGCGACCTTCAATGGTGGCGTGCTCGGTGCGCCGAGCTACCAGATCAACAGCATCAGCGTGCTGGGCGTGGCTGCGTTGCAGCCCTACGCAAACATCGGCAGTGCTTTCAGCTCCATCAGTGATTCGCTGCTCAACCTGAGCAACCTGTTGCCGCGGAGTGTCCCGGGTGGAAGTGACCCCTTGGCGGTGAAGTACATTGCGGACGGCGCTGGCAATCCGACCAACGCAGTGCGTTTGACCGGCGATGGCAGCGGCGCGGCGGTTGCCTTGGGCAACGTGGCTGCCGGCAGCGTCACCAGTGGCAGCCTGGACGCGATCAATGGCGGTCAGCTGGCCGCCACCAACGACGCAGTGGCTTCCACCATCGGTGGCACCATGCAGTACAACAGCAGCACCGGCCAGTGGAGCGCGGCCAGCTTCAACATCACCTCGATCAACAGCGGCGGCACCGCTACCCAGCAGACGTTCGGCAATGTCACCGATGCCTTTGCGGCAATGGACAGCTCCATCGTCAACGTCAACAAGCGTATCGACAACATCCAGAACGGCGGTGCGGGCAACGCCTACTTCGCGGTCAACTCGACCAAGGCGGCTGCCTCGGCCACCGGTCAGGACAGCGTGGCCGCCGGCCCGCAGGCCACTGCCAGCGGCAACCAGGCGGTGGCCATAGGCGACGGCGCCAACGCGTCGGCAGCTGGCAGCGTGGCGCTGGGTGCAGGGTCGGTGGCCAATCGCAGCAACACCGTGTCGGTGGGTGCCGCAGGTGCGGAGCGGCAGATCACCAATGTGGGTGACGGCAGCGAAGCGACGGACGCGGTGAACCTGCGCCAGTTGCAGGCCTCGCAGCAGGGCACGGTGCGCTACGACCAGAACACCGATGGCAGTACCAACTACAGCAGCGTGACGATGGGGCGGCCAGGTACCAGCACCGTCATCCACAACGTGGGTACCGGTGTGGCGCCTACCGACGCGGTCAATGTCGCGCAGCTCAACAAGGGCATGGGGGAGGTCATGGACTGGTCGAAGAACTACACCGATCAACGTTTCAATGATGTCAGTCGCGACATGAAGCGCATCGATGACCGGGCGTCTGCAGGCGTCGCTTCGGCGATGGCGATGGCAGGCCTGCCGCAACCTACCGAAGCTGGCCGGCGCATGGCATCGATGGCGGCCAGCACCTTCCACGGCGAGTCGAGCATGGCCGTGGGCGTGTCGGGTGTCAGTGATGGTGGTCGCTGGATCTACAAGCTCAGTGGCTCGGCCAATACCCGCGGCGATGGCGGGGTGACCGTGGGCGCCGGCTTCCAGTGGTAGGCGGCGCCGTCCGCAGGTAGACACTCCTGGCTATGCATCGAGGACGCTATGAACACGAAATGGACCGTACTGGCTTTGCTGGCAACCCTGGCCGCCTGTGGCAAGGGGCAGGTGCGCGAGGAATTTCCGGATCCGGCGCGCGCCTATCCTGCCGGTGGCACCTATGTGAACCTGGACAACCTGCGGCAGTACGCGCCAGGCATGAACAAGCGCCAGATCCAGACGCTGCTGGGCACCCCGCAGTTCAACGAAGGCCTGTGGGGTGTGCGCGAGTGGAACTACGTATTCAATTTCCGGCGCTCGGTTGGGGCCGAGCCGATTCAATGCCAGTTCCAGGTCAGGTTTGATGGCAACGGGGTGGCCATGGGCCAAGCCTGGAAGCCGGACAGTTGTGCCGCGCTGCTGGAACCGGTGCCAGCTCCGGTTGCACCACCGCCACCGGCGCCACCTCCGGCTGTGGCACCCTTGAGGTTGTCGGCAGACGCCTTGTTTGCCTTCGACAGCGCCAATCTGTCTGCTGCCGGCCGGGCGAAACTGGATGAGCTTGTGCAAAGCCTCAGCGTCAGCGCCGCGCAGGCGACCCTGAACATCATCGGTTACACCGACCGCATTGGCAGTGATGCCTACAACATGGAGCTGTCGCAGCGCCGCGCGCAGAGCGTGCGCAATTATCTGGTGCAGCAGGGCATTCCCGCCGCCTCCATCCACGCCGAGGGCCGTGGCAACAGTGCGCCGCTGGTGCAGTGTGATGACGCCGGTGCCGCCTTGCTGGATTGCCTGGCCCCGAATCGCCGGGTCGAGATCGCCGTGAGCGGTGGCTGAGTCGGGACGCCCGGCGCGGGCGAACGATGCCTTTGGTGCCGGTAACCCTCACAATGGCGCTTGGTAGTCGCGGCACCGTTGCTGCGACCAGGGCGTGACAAGGTGGCGGTGTTGGAACGGAACAATGCAATGGCCTGGGCCGGGCCTTTGGCGGCAGTGGTCTTCATTGCGGCAGTGGTGGGCTTCGGCGCGCAGTTGCAGGGCTATGACCAGATGCGGCACCCGGTGTCCCTGCTGGGGGCACGTGGTGTCCCCGGTGGTACGGCTTTCAGCCTGCTGGGTTTCGTACTGCCAGGACTGTTGGCGGCAATTGCAATGCTGGACCTGATCCTGCGCATGCCGGTCAGCGCGCCCCGCCCGCTGCGCGTGGGCGGGCAGATGCTGCTGCTGGCGGCCATTGCCTTTGCCGCGATGGGCTTGTTTCCACTGGATGTGGACGATATCGAGAACCGTGCCAGCCAATTCCACGCCAGCGCCTGGTTGTTGTGGCTGTTGGCGTTCACTGCCGCCGCCATCGCCCTGCGCTTCGGCGCCGGCAAGGCTGCCGGCTGGCGCGCGCTGTCGACGCTGACGCTGGTCTGCGCGGCATGGGCGGTCTGCAGCGCGTTCCTGTTCGAGATCGCCATGCCGGTGGCAATGGCACAGCGGCTGGCCTTCCTGGGGTGGTTGGTATGGCTGCTGGGCGCGGCGCGGTTGGCGCCGTTGCGCCGCTGAGCGCCGCCGGCGCAATGGCCCCGATCCTTGGGGAAGGTACGCGCGGGCGCTGCACGCGGTTACATTTCCAGAAACCTCTAGTTTTTTAAAAGCCCTATATTTCAATGACCTGCAGATTTTGTTGCCTGTGGGCCGGGGCCCGGATTGGAGTGCAATGATGCACTGCGGTACCCTTTGCCGCTTTGCCGTTGCCCAGCGTTGACATGTCCAGCGTCGAACCGAATATCTACGATCCCCAGCAGGTTGAAGCCGCCGCCCAGAAGTTCTGGGAGGCCGAGAAGGCATACGAGGTGAACGAAACCTCGGACAAGCCCAAGTACTACTGCCTGTCGATGCTTCCGTACCCGTCCGGTGCGCTGCACATGGGCCATGTGCGCAACTACACCATTGGCGACGTCATCAGCCGCTACAAGCGCATGACCGGCCACAACGTACTGCAGCCGATGGGCTGGGACGCCTTCGGCCTGCCGGCCGAGAATGCCGCGATCAAGAACAAGACCGCGCCGGCCAAGTGGACCTACGCCAACATCGGCCACATGCGCAGCCAGCTCAAGTCGCTGGGCTATGCCATCGACTGGTCGCGCGAATTCGCTACCTGCACGCCGGACTACTACGTCCACGAGCAGCGCATGTTCACCCGTCTGATGCGCAAGGGCCTGGCTTACCGCCGCAACTCGGTGGTGAACTGGGACCCGGTCGACAACACCGTGCTGGCCAACGAGCAGGTCATCGATGGCCGCGGCTGGCGTTCCGGCGCACTGGTCGAAAAGCGCGAGATCCCGCAGTGGTTCCTGCGCATCACCGATTACGCCCAGGAATTGCTGGACGGCCTTGACGAACTGCCGGGCTGGCCGGACTCGGTCAAGACCATGCAGCGCAACTGGATCGGCCGTTCCGAAGGCCTGGAAATCCAGTTCGACGTACGGGACGTGGACGGTGCCGCACTGGACCCGCTGCGCGTGTTCACCACCCGCCCGGACACGGTGATGGGCGTGAGCTTCGTCTCCATTGCCGGCGAACACCCGCTGGCCGTGCATGCCGCAAAGAACAACCCACAGCTGGCCGCCATGCTGGCCGAGCTGAAGCAGGGTGGTGTCTCCGAGGCGGAACTGGAAACCCAGGAAAAGCGCGGCATGGATACCGGCCTGAAGGCCATCCATCCGGTCAGCGGCGAGCAGGTGCCGATCTGGGTCGCCAACTTCGTGCTGATGGGCTACGGCACCGGCGCGGTGATGGCCGTGCCCGGCCATGACCAGCGTGATTTCGAATTTGCCAGCAAGTACGACCTGCCGAAGAAGCAGGTCATCGCGCTGAGGTCGCCGAAGAACGACGACGAGCGCAGCTATGACGCCAGCCGCTGGCAGGACTGGTACGGCGACAAGACCCGCGAGACCGAGCTGGTCAATTCGGCCGAGTTCGATGGCCTGGATTTCCAGGGCGCGTTCGAGGCACTGGCCGAGCGTTTCGAGCGCAAGGCCCAGGGCCAGCGCCGCATCAATTACCGCCTGCGCGACTGGGGCGTCAGCCGCCAGCGCTATTGGGGCTGCCCGATCCCGGTGATCTACTGCGACAAGTGTGGCGCGGTGCCGGTGCCGGAAGACCAGCTGCCGGTGATCCTGCCGGAAGACGTGACACTCAACGGTACCGGCTCGCCGATCAAGGCCGACCCGGAATGGCGCAAGACCACCTGCCCGGACTGCGGCGGCGCGGCCGAGCGCGAAACCGACACCTTCGACACCTTCATGGAGTCGAGCTGGTACTACGCCCGCTACACCTCGCCGGGTGCCCGCGAAGCCGTGGACAAGCGCGGCAACTACTGGCTGCCGGTGGACCAGTACATCGGTGGCATCGAGCACGCCATCCTGCACCTGATGTATTTCCGTTTCTTCCACAAGCTGCTGCGTGATGCACGCATGGTGGACAGCAACGAGCCGGCGCAGAACCTGCTGTGCCAGGGCATGGTCATCGCCGAGACCTTCTACCGCCAGAACAGCGACGGTTCCAAGGATTGGTTCAACCCGGCCGACGTGGACACGGTGCGCGACGAGCGCGGCCGCATCACCGGCGCGACCCTGCGCGAGGACGGCCAGCCGGTGGTGATCGGCGGTGTCGAGAAGATGTCCAAGTCCAAGAACAACGGCGTTGACCCGCAGAGCATGGTGGCCAAGTACGGTGCCGACACCGTGCGCCTGTTCTCGATGTTCGCGGCGCCGCCGGAACAGTCGTTGGAGTGGAACGAGGCCGGCGTGGACGGCATGGCGCGCTTCCTGCGCCGCCTGTGGGCGATGGTGCAGAAGCACGTTGTCGACGGCGTGGCACCGGCGCTGGACGCCGCGGCACTGGATGCCGGGCAGAAGGCCATGCGCCGCAAGACCCACGAGACCATCGGCAAGGTCAGCGACGACTACGGCCGGCGCCACGCCTTCAACACCGCCATTGCCGCGGTGATGGAACTGCTCAACGCCCTGGCCAAGTTCGACGACGCCAGCGCGCAGGGCCGCGCGGTGCGCCAGGAGGCCCTGCAGGCCGCGGTGCTGCTGCTGAACCCGATCACCCCGCACGCCTGCCACGCCATGTGGCAGCTGCTGGGCCATGCCGAAACGCTGCTGGAAGACCAGCCGTTCCCGCAGGTGGACAGTGCTGCCCTGGTCAAGGATTCGTTGACCCTGGCGGTACAGGTCAACGGCAAGCTGCGTGGCACCATCGAAGTCGCCGCCGATGCCGCGCGCGAGCAGATCGAGGTCCTTGCCAGGGAAGAGCCGAATGCGGCCAAGTTCCTGGAGGGTCTGAGCATCCGCAAGGTCATCATCGTGCCGGGCAAGATCGTCAATATCGTTGCGGCGTAAGCCGCAACGGGTATCTCAAGTGCTGTTCACGCGGCATCAGGCAGGCTTGCTGCCTGTTGCCGCCCCCGGCCGGCTCCTCCAGACTGTGTGCATGACTCGATACCTGACCGCCCTGATACTCGCCGCCAGCCTCACCGGTTGCGGCTTCCATCTGCGTAACAAGCTCGCGCTGCCTGCCGACATGCCGGCGGTGCAGGTGGACTCAGCGGTGCGTTACAGCGAGCTGGTCAAGTTCCTCAACCGCGGCCTGCGCTCCTCCGGCGCCACCGTGGTGGAAGATGGCGACACGCTCGCGGTCGCCGGCAAGACACCCGGGGTTGCCCGCCTGCAGATCCGCTCCGAACGCTGGGGTGACCTGCCCATCGCCATTGACGCCCAGGGCCGTGCCCAGGAATACAGCCTGCGCTACGCCGTGGTGTTCACCTTCATCCGCCCGGATGGCGGTGTGATCGTGCCGGAACAGGCAGTGGAGCTGTCGCGCGATTATGTGTCGCCGCCGCAGGACGCCACCGGTACCACGACCGAGCGCGAAATCCTGGCCGACGAACTGCGCCGCGAAATGTCGGCCTCGATCCTGCGCCGTATCGACAGCGTGGTTCGCGCCGATCTGGAAAAAGCCCTGCATGCCCCTGCGGCGGACGAAGGGGCGCTTGAAGCACCCAAGCCTGCACAGGACGCTGCGGATCCGGTGCGCTGAGTTGCGGCTCTTGCGCGCTGTCCAGACGCAACAGGCCTGAGCGATGGAACTGCGACCGGAACAACTGGCCAGCCAGATAGCTTCCCAGCCCCTGGCGCCGGTGTACCTGATTGCCGGCCCGGAGCTGCTGCGGGTAATTGAAGCTGCCGATGCGGTGCGCGCCAAGGCGCGTGCCGATGGCATCGGCGAACGCGAGGTATTCGACGCCGATGGGCGCGATTTTGACTGGGGGCAGCTGGCCTCCAGCTTCAACGCGCCCAGTCTGTTCAGTGCGCGCCGCCTGGTGGAAGTCCGCCTGCCGAACGGCAAGCCTGGCAAGGAGGGCGCCGAGGTCATCAGCGACTTCTGTGCACGGCCGGCACCGGATGTCGTGCTGCTGATCACCGCCGGCGAATGGAGCAAGGCGCACCAGGGCAAATGGGCCGAGGCCGTCAACAAGGTGGGCGTGCTGTCGGTGGCGTGGGCGATCAAGCCGCATGAACTGGCGGATTGGATCGAGCGGCGCCTGCGCAGCAAGGGGCTGCGTGCCGATCCGGCAGCCGTGCAGCGGCTGAGCGAACGTGTCGAAGGCAATCTGCTGGCGGCAGCGCAGGAAATCGACAAGCTGGCCTTGCTGGCCGATGGCCAGCCACTGGACGTTGCCAAGATGGAGTCGTTGGTGGCCGATGCGGCGCGTTATGACGTTTTCCGGCTGAGCGAAGCGGCCTTCTCCGGGCAGGCGCAAGCGGTGCTGCGGATGGTCGCGGGGCTGCGCGCGGAAGGCGAGGCGGTGGCCGCGCTGATGCCCATCCTGATCCGCGAACTGCTGATTACCGCTGGGCTGGCGCGGGTGCAGGCCAGCGGCGGCAATCTTGCGGCGGAAATGAAATCGAAAGGTATCTGGGAGTCGCGGCAGGCGCCGTTCAAACGGGCCCTGCAGCGTCATCCCGATCCGCGTCGCTGGGAGCGCTTTGTCGCCGAGGCCTCGCAGGTTGATCGCATGGCCAAGGGCCGCGCCGAAGGCGATCCATGGCTGGCACTGGAACGCTTGTTGGTGGCGCTGGCCGAGGCGCGGGCAGTGCGCCTGCTCGTCCGGGGCGTGCGCTGAATGGCGGCGGCGCCGCCGCCGGCCACCGGTGCCGAGGACGCTGGCCTGTGGTTGTTGTACGGCGGCACCTTCGACCCGGTTCATAACGGCCACCTAGCCATTGCCCGCTGCGCAGCCGCCGAATTACAGGTGCCGGTACACCTGATGCCGGCCGCCGACCCGCCGCACCGTGCGCCGCCGGGGGCCAATGCCGCCCAGCGCACGCAGATGTTGATGCTGGCGATAGCCGGCACACCGGGGCTACGGGTGGATACCCGCGAGTTGCAGCGTGCCGAACGACAGCCCGGCGTGCCGTCCTGGACCGTGGACACCCTGCGTGACATCCGCGCCCAGATCGGCCCGCAGCGGCCGCTGGCGATGCTGATGGGGGCCGACAGCCTGCTTGGCCTGCCCAGCTGGCATGAATGGGAACACCTGCTCGACCTGGCGCATATCGTGGTGGCTGAACGCCCCGGCAGTGGCCTGGACGGTGATTTGCCAGCGGAACTGGCGCAGCGGCTGCACGGCGCCTGGGCCAGCACGGCCGAAGCGCTGTCCGTTCAACCGGCGGGGCGGGTCTGGCGACTGCGCCAACCGCTGCATGCAGAGTCCGCCACCGTGGTGCGTGCGGCCATTGCAAACGGTGGGCAATGGCGTGATTTGTTGCCTTCGGCGGTGGCGGAGTACATCCTTGCGCAAGGCCTGTATGGCAGTGGCGGGCGGGTGTGAATGCCGGCTGCGGCCAGGTTCTCTATAATCGTTCCCCTTAATTCATCGAGTTCTGCTGCTTTGACCACCGAAGCCCAAGTCATCAAGACCCAAATGCCCAGCCCGGCACCTTCCGTACCGGCCCTGCTGGCGTCCGTTCACTCCGCCCTTGAGGAGATCAAGGCCCGGGATGCCGTCGAGCTCGATGTGCGTGGCAAGTCCAGCGTGGCCGATTACATGGTGGTGGTCTCCGGCACCTCCACCCGCCACGTCAAGTCGATTGGCGAGGAAGTCGTGCGTTTCGCCAAGAACCTGGGGGTGATGCCGCTGGGTGTCGAAGGCGAGCGCGAAGCCGAGTGGGTGCTGGTCGACCTGGGTGATGTCATCGTCCACGTCATGCTGCCGCGCGTGCGCGAGCTGTATGCGCTGGAGCGTCTGTGGACCGTCGGCGACCAGCCGCGTTCGGCCTACGACGACGAAGACGAACAGGATGCTGGCTGAGCCCAAAGGCCGCAGCTTCTGTTTCTGTGACGGCGCCGCAGGGCGCCGTCTTCGTTTGTGCAGGCTGATAGGAGTCCACGCATGAAAGCCAGATTGATCGCCACCGGCGAACGCGCCCCGTCCTGGGTGGCGCAGGGGTTTGCCGAGTACCAGAAGCGGCTGTCGCATTGGCTGCCGTTGGAATTGGTGGAAATCGAGCCGGGCCTGCGCGGCAAGGGGCGTGACCCCCGGCGTGCGATCGAGGACGAGGGCAAGCGGGTATTGGCAGCGCTACCCAAGAATCCCTATGTGGTGGCGCTTGATGTGCCCGGCAGGCAGCTCAGTTCAGAGCAGGTCGCGCAGCGGCTGGAGCATTGGCGCACGCAGGGGCGTGACCTGGCATTCCTGATCGGCGGCCCGGAAGGGCATGCTGCGGAAGTGTCTGCGGTGGCGGACGAGAAGTGGTCGATAGGTCCGCTGACTTTGCCGCATATGCTGGTTCGGCTGGTGGTTGCCGAGCAGTTGTACCGCGCGGCAGCGATGTTGGCCAATCACCCCTACCATCGCGCGTAATTAACGTATAGAATGCGCCTCCCCGCCCGAATAGCTCAGCCGGTTAGAGCACTTGACTGTTAATCAGGGGGTCGTTGGTTCGAGTCCAACTTCGGGCGCCAAGATTCAAGGAAACCCGCATCGCGAGATGCGGGTTTTTTTTTGGTGTTGTGCAGGTCGGGCGCCATCGTGCGCGTGCCTGCACCGCAGCTAGGCGGGGCAGGTGGCTTTGGCCAGCTGTGCCAGTACAAAGCGTCCGCGCGCGGCGATCCGCGCTGATCGATCCGCTGCCAGGATCGTGGCCAGTGCGCTTGCCTGCGCGCCGAAGCTGGGCAGGTGCAGGATCAGGGTTTCCGCGGCGATGTGGCGGACCGCAGGAGCGGCATCGCGCAGCGCCGTTTCCAGCAATTCCTGCCGTGGATAGTTCACCTGCAGTGGACGTTCGTCGATCACTGGCTCGTATTTGCCTTCGCACCACTTCAGATCCGTCCAGGTCCATGCGCGGCCTGCGAACCAGAATGCGCGGCCTTCCAGCAGGAAACGCAGGGTCCTGGCGCGGACGGCGGGCTGCACCGCCTGCCGAGCGAGGGTGTGCAGCCAAGGATCGAAAACCGGCGTGCGGGTGATCTGCACCAGGATCGACGTGGCCGGGCCGGTGGCGGCGTTGCAGATGCGTGTGTACAGGGCCAGCCGCACCGGCTCGAAGGCAATCAGCGCATCGAGAGTGTGACGTTCCGGCGTACCCAACCTGCCCCATGAGGCGACGTTGCACAGCACCGCCCATAAAGCTTCCGCCACATGTTCCGGTGCTGAGCTGTGGGCAATACCGGGAAGATGCGCGCGCGCGGCGGCGCGCACTTCAGGCACCCAATCGTTCAACCTGCGCAGCGCCAACGCCAGGCACAGCGCATTGGGTGCCGCCGACAAGCTGCGCAGGGTCCGTTCACGCACATGGCCATCGGCATTGCCCAGATCCAGCCAGGACAGGTGTCGGGCAGGCTTTGCCCGAGACCAGAAACCTGCATGCGCCGGCTTCGCGGCGGAGAGTTCCCAGCGGATACGCCGTTCCAGCCTGTCCAGGTTGTCCAATGGCAGGCTGGCTGACGTGTCGGCCACAGCCGCCAAGGCCTGTTCGGCGCTGGGGGCGTTTGAAGCTGCGGCAAACCGTTCGATCGCCTGCAGGAAAGCCTCCATGGGCGGCAAGCTAGGTGACATGGCGTGGGCGCTCCGGCAGCGAGTGGATGCGACAGTCTGCCATTGCCTGCGGACGCGGGGGACGATGACAGGCCGGCTGGGTGAGGAACTCTTGCCGGCAGCGCGGGCGCGCCTTTGTCGCCCACGTGGCCCCGGCGCGCTCGCGCCGGGGCCGGGGACATCACTTGAACGTGTACTTGGCGCCGATCGTGTAGTAACGGCCAACCGCACCGCTGTAATGCAGCGGGTTGTAGTTGACCGCGCCATAGGTCAGCGGATCCAGCGGCGCGATCCGGTCGGTGACGTTCTGGACCGAGCCGAAGATCTCGAACGCATCGGTCGCACGCCAGCGACCGGACAGGTCGATGGTGTAGAACGAACGCAGTTCGCAACCACGTGGTGCATCGGAGCCATCGCCATAGTGGTTGGCGCAGCTGTCACCTTCAAAGGCGACGTTGTCCATGCTGCCGATGTAATTGGCGATGCCGCTGATACTGAAACGGTCCATGTCCCAGGTCAGGCCAAGGTTGAGCCGATCCTTGGGCGTGCCGATGCAGTTGGTGACATCGCAGTTGCCGTGCGTGCCGGCGTACTGGTACACGGTGCCAGTGCCATCGTCGCGTTCGAACGAGTTGATGCGCGTCCACTGCAGGTCCATCAGCAGCTTGCCATAGTTGCCCAGGGCCACCCGCTGGCGGATGTCGAAGTCGAAACCGCGGATGGTGGTGGAGGCGGAGTTGATGTAGTCAACGCTGACCGCCAGCAGGCTGCCACTGTTGGGAATGCCGGGCAGGTCGTTGTCCGAGCGGATGCCGCGGCCGGCTGCCAGGGCCAGATCGGTATCGCCCTGGTTGATCTCGTTGGTGCGCTTGATCTGCCAGGCGTCGAAGGTCATCGTCGTGCTGGAGGTCGGGTCCAGCACCAGGCCGACGGTATAGCTCTTGGACTTCTCCGGTTTCAGGTCGGGGTTGGCCGAAGTGATGATGGCCAGGCTGACCGCGCAGTCCACCGCGGTCGCGCCCGGTGCCGGCGTACCGTTCGGGCAACGCACTGGGTCGCGCGCGGCGCTGAAAGCCGCAAGGCCGCCGTCGCCGGCTTCAGCCGGACCGGGGGCGCGGAAGCCTTCGGCATAGGTGGCACGCAAGGCGATCCAATCGGCAGGCGTCCATTTCAGGCCGACTTTCGGCGTGGTGGCGGTATCGCCGTCCTTGTACTTGTCCACACGCAGGGCGCCGGACAACTCCAGCGAGTCCAGCACCGGCGCTACGATTTCCGAGTAGAGCACGCCAACTTCCTGGGTGCCCTTATAGGCCGAGTAGCCCAGGCCGATGATGTCGCCCAGATCGGTGTAGCTCTGCGGGTCGAGATTGGCTTTCTGGCGGCGGTATTCGGCGCCGATGGCAAAACCCAGCGGGCCACCGGCCAGATCGGCCAGGCTGCGCGATGCCTTGAAGTCGATCATGTCCAGTGTGGTCGAGGCATTGGCGTGGATGGTGGGCGAGATGTAGTCGTACAACGCCTGCGAGTTCTGTCCTGCGTTGGCACCGATACGCCACCAGCCGACCGGACTGTTGGGGTCGGTCAGTGCGGTACGCACGTGGCTGTAACGCAGGAAACCGGTGCGTTCGTTGACCAGTTGCGTGGCCGAGTGCAGGTAGGCGGTGTCGATATCCCAGTCGCCGGCAGTGCCCTTCACGCCAACCAGGAAACGGGTGAATTCATTGGTGTTGGTGGTGACACGCGGGCCAACATCAAAGGCTGCATAACGCAGGCGTGCGTCCACGCCCAAGGGGTTGTCCGGATGGTCCGCACCCAGCACCGTGGCGCCGGGGCCGCTGCTGGCATTGACCGGGCCGCCCGGGTAACCCCAGGTGCCGGAGACGCCACTGGGCGTGTTGTAGAACACGTTCTTCTTCTTCGAGTAGCCGAACTCGCCGTACATCTCGAAGTTGTCCGAAAGCACGAAGGTGCCGCGCGCGAACAGGTTGCCGAATTCCTCGCTCGGGCTCAGGCTGCGGAAATCCTGGGTCTGCCACAGGCAGCCGCCGCCAGCATCGACCGGGCTGATATTGGAGAACTGCGAACAGCCGGGCAAGGACTGGTAGATGCCCGTAGCGGGGTCACGGATGCTGCCCGCCGGTGAGCTGCCGGCGACGGTGCCGTTGGAGGTGATGGCGCCGTTGAGCGGGAAGAACTGGCCGCCGGCGACGCGATCGAAACCATAAGGGCTCAGGTCGCCGTTGCCGATCCACTTGCGGTTGCGACGGTCGGAAATGCGGATGTCATCGGTCTTGCTGAGGTCGATGCTGACGAAGGCATTGAAGCCATCGGTGTCCAGGTCGCCCACGCCGGCGGTCAGCGAGGCCTTGCGCGCATTGCCGTCACTGTCACCGGAGGTGCCATAGGAAGCCTTGAGCATGGCGCCGGTGAAGTCGCGCCGCAGGATGATGTTGACCACGCCGGCGATGGCGTCGGAGCCATAGATCGCCGAGGCGCCGTCCTTCAGTACTTCGACGCGTTCGACCGCATCCATCGGGATGACGCTCAGGTCGGTGAAGACCTTCTGCCCATCATCGGCCAGGCCGTACGGCGCCATGCGCCGTCCGTTGAGCAGAACCAGGGTGGATGCTGCGCCCAGGCCGCGCAGGGAAATGCCCGAGCCGCCACCGGCAAAGCCGGTGCCGAAGCTCTTGGGAATGGAACCGGCACCGTCGCTGGTCAGGGTCTGCAGGTATTCGGCGATGGTGGCCTTGCCGGTGCGGTCGATTTCCTGTCGGGTGATGACCTGCACCGGGGAGGCGGTTTCAGTGGTGGCGCGGGGGATGTTGGAGCCGGTGACGGTTATCCGGTCCAGGTTGGTGGCCTGCTGCTCCTGGGCCATGGCCAACGATGCAGTCGTTGCCAGGGTCAGTGGAAGCAGAAGCAGGCGGCTGAGGTTGCCGGTGATGGCCGCGCTGAGGCGGTTGCTGCGCAGGTAAGTCGGATGTTTCACGGTCTCTCTCCAGGGAACAGCGGCAAGAAGGCCGCCAGAACGCGGCCAAGAACATCGACGGCCGCGAATCTAGGTTTCCCATGGGTGACGACGCAGTGAAATAATCATTAATAGCCACAGACAGTTTGGCGGCGCTTATGGCAGCGTTTAGAAATCGCTGCCATAAGCGCTCATTTGCCCTGTTCAGCCCAGTTTGAAGTCGACCGGGATCAGTCCGTATGCCTGTACCGGACGGCCACCATCCGTGGCGGGCTGGAACTTCCAGCGGCGCAACACCTGGTTGCGTGCGGCGGTGTCCAGACTGCGATTGCCACTGCTGTGCTCGACACTGACTTCCAATGGCGAGCCGTCCACGTCCACCAAGACCCGCAGTGTCACCGTGCCCTGGGCGCCGGCCAGCAATGCCTCACGCGGGTAGCTTGGCGCCGGCGCCGAGAGGTAGCGCAGCTGCACGCCCTGCAGCGGCGCGGACGCGCCGATCGGGGCGATTGCCGGGCTGTCGTCGATGACAGGGGCGACATCCACTGGCGCGGTGACGACCGCTTCGGTGGCGAAGACCGGCATCGGCGTGCTGTCCACGGGCGCCGCCAGTGCCGGTTGTCGCGGAGGCGTGGCCGGGGCGCGGGTTACCGGAACCTCGACCGGTGGCGTTGGCGGATTGGGAACGATGGGTTTGACGTCGGGAACCTGCCAGCGCTCCCGCTCGGCCTCCCGCTGCAGTGGTACCTGTGACAGCGGAATCAACAACAGGCCCAGGGCAAGCGCGTGCAGTGCCAGGGCAGTGCTGTAGGCAAGGATGCGCGAGGGTTCTACGTGCAGGGACGGACTGCGTTGTTGCGTGCGGACCATGTACCACCTCCATGCGTGGGCGTGTGACAGAGAACAACGCGCGATGACACGGGACGGGGTTGCAGATGTGCGTCCCCTGGCTGCAGTGCGCCTTTTATTCAGACGTTCGGCAAGCGGGGGGAATGTTCCTGGTCAGCTGGCGGACAGCTTGAGGGCGCCGGAGCGGCGTGGTGGCAGGCAGGTAGGACCTTGTGGGAGCGGCGTCAGCCGCGAAGCAGTTACTCAATCAGTTGGTACGGCTGTCATCGACTTCAGCTCTCCCGGTTTCGCTGCTTACTCCGCTCCCACAAATCTGCGGGGCTTGCCGTTGTGCGCGAACAGCCCCGGGTGCGCTGCGCTTACCCGGGCTACGGACTGCGTGGTGGCAGGCAGGTAGGACCTTGTGGGAGCGGCGTCAGCCGCGAAGCGAGTGCGGGATCAGAGCTGCTACTGCCGGCAGCGGCGTCAGCTTCGCGGTTTACGCCGCTCCCACAAACAAGCGCAGGCGTCGCTGCCAGTAAAAACGGCGCCCGTAGGCGCCGTTCTTGTTGCAGCTGCTGGTTGGCTCAGCGGCCCAGCTCGAACACCACGTCCAGGTTGACCGAGACGGTGGTTTCGCCCGGCGACACCGCGGTATCCATCTCCATCTTGTTGGCGCGGCCGGCGGCCATGGCCATCATCGGCATCGGCCGGAAACCGCCCTGGCTGCCTTCGGAAATGCTGACAATACGGCGCACGCGCAGGCCCAGCGACTTGGCATAGGTCTCGGCACGGGCCTGGGCCTTCTTCAGCGCGGCCAGGCGGGCTTCGTCATAGACCGGCTCGGGCTGGTCGATCTCGAAGCTGGGGCCATTGATTTGGTTGGCCCCCTGCGCGGCCAGGCTGTCCAGCACCTTGCCCAGCTTGCTGATGTCGCGCACCTTCAGGCTGACCGTGTTGTTGGCCTGGTAGCCGGTGATCTTCGGCGCTTCGTTCTCGGCGTAGCGGTACTGCGGGCTGAGGTTGATGCCGCTGGTCTGGATGTCGCGCTCGGCAATGCCAGCGGCCTTGATCGCCGCCATCACCTTGTCCATCTGCACGGCATTGTCGCGCATGGCGGTGTTGCCATCGACCGCCTGGGTGACCACGCCGGCGGACAGGGTGGCCACATCCGGCACCCGGCGGGCTTCGGCCTGGGCGGAGACGTTCAACAAGGTCGCGTCGCTGGCAACCACGGCCGGGACGGTTTGGGCATGGGCGGTCATCGAGACTCCAAGAGCGAGTGACAGGGACAGCAGCAGTGGGGCGAGGGCGGTACGGCGCATGGTGATCCTCCTTGGCTGGATCGTGAAAATGAACACAGGGCGATGAACGGGTGGTGAGCCATGATGGGGTCGCCGTCACTTTGCCAGCAATGCTCATCATTCAGGTTGCTGGCGCGGGTTATGCTTTCACGATGCTTTATCTCGCCTCCCGCTCGCCCCGTCGCAACGAACTGCTGTCCCGCCTTGATGTGCCTTTCCGCGCCCTCGACCTGGAGGTGCCGGAGCAGCGTGCGCCGGGTGAGGCGGCCGAGGCCTATGTGCGCCGGGTTGCGCTGGACAAGGCCCGGGCCGGGCTGGCGCTGGTCGCCGATGATCCGCAAGCCGTGGTACTGGGCTCCGATACCGAGGTGGTGCTGGATGACCGGGTCTATGGCAAGCCGGCCGATGCCGACGACGCGGCGGCCATGTTGGCCTCGCTGGCCGGGCGCACGCACCGGGTGATCACCGTGGTGGCCTTGGCTGCGGCCGGGCGACATGCATTGGACACGGTGGTCTCGGAAGTGACCTTCGCGCCGATGAGCGCGGCGCAGATCCAGGCCTATGTCGCCACTGGCGAGCCGATGGGCAAGGCCGGCGGCTACGCCATCCAGGGCGGGGCGGAGCGTTTCATCAGCCATCTGGCCGGCAGCTACTCCGGGGTGATGGGGTTGCCATTGCAACAGACCGCCGCGCTGCTGGCGGCATTTGCCGCGGGCGCGGACGAAGATTCCATGGACAAGGGGGAATGAAGGACGTGTCTGAAGAAATTCTGGTCAACGTCACCCCGCGCGAAACCCGCGTGGCGGTGATCGAGAACGGCATGTTGCAGGAACTGCATATCGAGCGCGGTTGGCGCCGGGGCGTGGTCGGCAACATCTACAAGGGCAAGGTGCAGCGGGTGATGCCGGGCATGCAGGCGGCCTTCGTCGAGGTGGGCCTGGACCGCGCTGCGTTCCTGCACGCCAATGATGTGGTGCGGCCGGCGCCGGTCGCGGCCGATACCGACGAAACCGCGCCCAGCCTGCCGTTGCCCTCCTCTGTGCCGATCGTGGAGCTGCTGCGCGATGGCCAGGACGTGGTGGTGCAGGTGGTCAAGGACCCGATCAGCACCAAGGGTGCTCGCCTGACCACGCAGATCAGCATTCCCTCGCGTTACCTGGTGCTGTTGCCGCAGTCCAAGATGGTCGGGGTTTCGGCCCGCATCGAGGACGAGGGCGAGCGCGCCCGCCTGAAGTCACTGGTCACCGAGATCTCGGCCCAGCACGGCGGCTACGGTTACATCGTGCGCACCAACGCCGAAGGCCAGCCGGCCGAGGCCCTGGCCGAAGACATCTCCTACCTGTCGCGGGTCTGGGCGGTGGTGGAGCGGCGCGGCCGCGAGGCGCCGCCGTGCAGCATCATTTACGAGGACCTGAGCCTGCCGTTGCGCTCGGTGCGCGACCTCATCCGCAAGGACGTGGACAAGGTCAAGGTCGACTCCAAGGAAACCTTCGGCCAGTTGCAGGCTTTCGTGGCCAAGTACATGCCGGTGCTGGGCGAGAAGCTGGAGCTGTATACCGGTGACCGCCCGATCTTCGACATGTTCGGGGTCGAGGACGAGATCGTCCGCGCCTTGAACAAGCAGGTGCCGCTCAAGTCCGGTGGCTATCTGGTCATCGACCAGACCGAGGCGATGACCACCATCGACGTCAATACCGGTTCTTTCGTTGGCCAGCGCAACCTGGAAGAGACCGTGTTCCGCACCAACTTGGAAGCGGCGCAGACGGTCGCCCGCCAGCTGCGGCTGCGCAACCTGGGCGGCATCATCATCATCGACTTCATCGACATGGATGACGCCGAGCACCGCCGCCAGGTGCTGCGCACGCTGGAAAAGGCGCTTGCGCGCGACCACGCCAAGACCACGGTGTACGACTTCTCGCCGCTGGGGCTGGTCGAAATGACCCGCAAGCGCACGGTCGAGAGCCTGGAGCGCCAGCTGTCGGAAACCTGCCCGCAGTGCAGCGGCCGCGGCAGCATCAAGACTGCCGAGACCGTGACCTACGAGATCTTCCGCGAGATCACCCGTGCCGTGCGCCAGTTCGAAGCCGCGCGCCTGCTGGTGATTGCATCGAGCAAGGTTGTCGCGCGTATCACCGACGAAGAGTCGGCGGCGGTGGCCGAGCTGGAGGAATTCCTCGGCAAGAGCATCCGCTTCCAGGCCGATGATCAATACCTGCAGGAGCAGTTCGATGTCGTGCTGCTCTGAGCGCGCTCACTTCGCCGCACGGAAGCACGAAGTGAGCTGATGACCACGCTGTTGCGCCACCGCCTACGCCGCTTCCGTCGCTACGCCTTGATGGCATTGGCGATCGCGCTGGTGTGCGTGGCTTTGCTGGTCGGCACGGTCAGCCAGTTGCTGCCGATGGTGGAGGCACACCCGGACAAGGTGGCTGCCTGGTTGAGCGAACGCGCCGGGCAACCGGTAGCCTTCGATAAGCTGGACACGCGCTGGACCCGGCGTGGCCCGATCCTGCAGCTCGATGGCTTGCGGGTGGGGCAGGGCGAAGGCGTACGCATCGGCCAGGCTGAAGTACTGGTGGCGGTGTATTCGGGTCTGCTGCCTGGCGCGCCGCTGACCGAGTTGCGCCTGCGCGGACTGGCGTTGACCCTGCAACGGGCCGATGACGGCCGTTGGTCGGTGCGTGGTCTGCCCGAGTCCAGGGCCGGCGGCGATCCATTGGACGCCCTGCGCAGGCTGGGTGAGCTGCAGGTGATTGGCGGTCAACTGCAGGTGCAGGCGCCGTCCATCGGCCTGCAAACGCGTATTCCTCGCATCGACCTGCGCCTGCGCGTGGACGGTGAGCGTCTGCGGGTAGGTGCCAAGGGCTGGATCGACACCCGCGCCGCGCCGGTTACCGCGGTATTGGATTTCCAGCGTCAACGTGGCGATGGTCAGGCCTGGTTCTCGGCCGATCCAGCCGAACTGGGTGCCTGGTCCTCGCTGCTGAAATTTGCGGGCGTGCAGTTGCGCCAGGGCAAGGGTGAACTGCAGAGCTGGGTACGCTTGCAGGACAAACGCGTGGTGGCGGTCACCGCCGCGGGTGAACTGGACGATGTGCAATTGGCAGGTGCACCGTTGCCGGGCGCTGGTGCCGCGCCGACCGTGGCTTTCAGCAAGCTGCGCTTGCGCGCGCGCTGGAAGCTGATCGAGGGTGGCTGGCGGCTGGATGCCCCCACGCTGCGGATCGCTGCCGACGGCAACACTCAGGCGCTGGATGGTCTGTTGCTCGCCGGCGGCCGGCATTTCGCGGTCCAGGGCAAGCAGCTTGATGCCGGTCCGTTGCTGCAGGTGCTGGCGCTCAGCGACCGCCTGGAGCCCAGCTTGCGGCGTTGGCTGCATCGTTCCAAACCGTCGCTGCGGTTTGCGGATATCAACCTGCTGGGCACGGCCGATGGTCCGCTGCGGGCCAGTGGCGAGTTGCTCGATGCCAGCTTCGCTGCGGTCGGTGGCAGCCCCGGCCTGAGCGGTTTGCGTGGGCATTTTGAAGGCGATGCGCAGGCATTTTCACTGGCGCTGAAGCCGGATCACGTGGTGCGCTTTGACTGGCCGACCGGATTCGGCGTGCTGCATGAGCTGCAGCTTTCCGGCGACCTGGTGGGGTGGCGCGAAGGTGCCGGTTGGCAGGTCGGGACGCCGGCGTTGCGGGTGCAGGGCAGGAACTATGCTGCCGATGTGCGCGGTGGGCTGTGGTTCCAGGGCGATGGCACGCGGCCGTGGATAGGCCTGGCGGCCAAGATCGATGATGTGCCGATGACTGCCGCCAAGCAGTTCTGGGTGCGCTCGAACATGAGCGAGGCGGCGGTGAACTGGCTGGATGCGGCCTTGGTCGATGGCACCCTGCGTGGTGGCACCGGCTTGGCGGTAGGCGATCTGGACGACTGGCCGTTCACCGGCAACAACGGCCGGTTCGAGGCCGGTGGGCATATCGATGACGGGTCGATCCGCTTCCAGCAGGATTGGCCGCTGATGCAGCACGTCAACGCCGATATCAATTTCATTGGCGGCGGATTTGAACTGAGCGGGCGTGGTGCGCTGGCCGGGGTCAAGGTGGATCAGCTACGCGCGGGTATCGCCAGTTTTGCCGATTCCCGGCTGCTGGTGCAGGCCAGTACTGTCGATGAAAGTGGGCGCTTGCTGGCGATGTTGCGGCAGAGTCCGTTGCAGGCCAGTTATGGCGACACCTTGGACAACCTGAGCGTCGCCGGCCCCGCTGCCGTCAATTTCGACCTGTTGCTGCCCTTGCGCCACGATGGTGGTGGGCATCTGCGCGGCGATATCGATCTGCGTGGCGTGCGCATGGCGGACAAACGCTGGGACCTGCAGTTCGAGGGTGTGCGCGGCAAGGCCCAGTACAGCAGCGATGGTTTCGATGCGCCGGCCCTGCAGGTACGCCATCAGGAGCGTGACGGCGTGCTGGCGCTGCGCGCCGGCAAGCCGGTCAAGGACCCCTCGCATGCCTTCGAGGCCGAGCTCAGTGCGGACCTGGACGCCGGGAAGCTGTTGGATCGCGCGCCGGAGCTGGCCTGGCTCAAGCCCTATGTGCATGGCACCTCGGCATGGACGGTGGGGGTCAGCCTGCCCAAGGAGCAGGTTGGCGCGCGTACGGGCCCGCCAACCCTGCTGACCCTGCGCTCGGATCTGCAGGGCACCCGCCTGCAGTTGCCGGCACCGTTGAACAAGCCGGCTGCCGATGCCTTGGCGACGACCGTGCAGGCCGCCTTGCCGATGGGCGCGGGGCGCATTGATGTCTCCTTCGGCAAGCTGATGGCCTTGGCCGCGCGCAGTCAGAACGGCAAGACCGGCGTGCAGGTCACCATGGGAAGCGATGCTGTCGATCACGAGCCGCCGGCCGAGGGGCTGGTGGTCAATGGCCGCACTCCTTCATTGGATGCGCTGGAGTGGATCACCCTGGCACGCGGTGGCGATAGCGATGGCAGCGACGGCGGTGTGGCGCTCAAGCAGGTCGACGTATTGGCTGACCAGCTGTTGCTGGTGGGCGGGCGCTTCGCGCAGACCCGGCTGCAGTTGCGGCCCGGTGCCGACGCCGTTGCCGTGCAGCTTGATGGCCCCGCACTGGCGGGCAACCTGCGCGTCCCCACCGCCGATGGCGGCACGGTCAGCGGACAACTGGCGCGTGTGTACTGGCAGGCCGCCAAGGCGGCCACGGCAGAATCCAGCGACACCCCGGCAGCGGCCATCAATCCGGCCAACATCCCGCCATTGGCGCTGGATATCGACGATCTGCAGTTCGCCACGGTCAAGCTTGGCCAGACCCGACTGCGCACGCGCCCGACCAGTGATGGCCTGCAGGTGCAGGAGCTGGCGATCCGCGCGCCCAAGCAGGTGATCGATGCGCACGGGGAATGGCGTGGCATGGGGGCACAGGCGCGTACCCAGGCCACTGCCGCCGTGCAGAGCGAGGACTTGGGCGACCTGCTGCAGCGGCTTGGCTATGCCGGGCAGCTGCGTGGAGGGCAGGGCAAGGTCAATCTGCAGGCCGGCTGGCAAGGGGGGCCGGCGGCCTTCAACCTCGCCAGCCTGCAGGGCGGCATGGACATGAACCTGCGCAACGGCCAATTGCTGGAAGTGGAACCGGGTGCGGGGCGGGTGCTGGGTCTGCTCAGCGTGGCGCAGCTGCCACGGCGCCTGCTGTTTGATTTCCGCGATCTGTTTTCCAAGGGCCTGGCCTTCAACCACGTGGAAGGTGCGATGCGCTTCGGCAACGGCCAGGCCAGTACCGACAAGATCGCCATCGAGGCACCGGCGGCGGAGATCACCATCCGCGGCCAGGCTGACCTGGTCGCCCAGCAGTTCAACCAGACCATCGACGTGAATCCACGCTCGGGCAACCTGCTCACCGTGGTCGGCGCGGTAGCCGGTGGCCCGGTGGGTGCTGCCGTAGGCGCGGCCGCCAATGCCGTGCTGGGTAAGCCGCTGGGCGAGATCGGCTCCAAGACCTACAAGGTGACCGGGCCGTGGAAAGATCCCAAGGTCGAAGTGCTGGACCGTGATGCCGCCCGTCTGCCGCCGCCCGCGGTGACCCCCAGGGCGGCGAGCTCCCCCTGAATTTGCGCAGGCTTGCATGATGGCGCGCCTGCCCCCATCTGGAATGTCATGACCGAAAACGCTCTCTCGCTCGCCGAAACCCGCCTGCTGCTGCCCGCCGGGCTGGACGCCAATCGCCTGGAACGCACCTTTGGCACCTTGCTTGGGCCGGGTATCGATTTCGGCGATCTGTACTTCCAGCACTCGCGCCGCGAGAGCTGGAGCGTGGAGGACGGCATCGTCAAGGATGGCGCGCATTCGATCGAGCAGGGTGTCGGCGTGCGTGCCATTGCCGGCGAAAAGACCGGCTTTGCCTACTCGGACGATATCCAGCCGAGCGCCTTGCTGGCGGCGGCGCAGTCGGCGCGCGCCATCTCCCGCGAGGGCGGCGCGCAGAACGTGCGCTCGCTGGTGCGGGGCAGCGCACGCGCGCTGTACCCGGCGCTGGACCCGGTGGACAGCATCGGCAACGAGGCCAAGGTGGAGGTGCTCAAGCGCCTGGATCGCTTCCTGCGTGCCGCCGATACGCGCGTGCAGCAGGTGATGGTGAGCCTGTCCGGCGGCGTCGATACGGTGCTGATCGCGCGCAGCGACGGCGTGCTGGCCGCCGACGTGCGCCCGCTGGTGCGTTTGAACGTACAGGTCATCGTCGAGCAGAACGGTCGCCGCGAGTCCGGCTATGCCGGTGGCGGTGGTCGCTACAGCTACGAAGAACTGTTTGCCGGTGAGCGCCCGGAAGCCTTCGCGCGCGAAGCACTGCGCCAGGCACTGGTGAATCTGGAAGCCATTCCGGCGCCGGCCGGGGTGATGCCGGTGGTGCTGGGCCCGGGCTGGCCCGGCGTGCTGCTGCACGAAGCGGTCGGCCACGGCCTGGAAGGCGACTTCAACCGCAAGGGCACCAGCGTCTATGCCGGCCGTATCGGCGAGCGCGTGGCTTCGCCGGGCGTGACGATTGTCGATGACGGCACCCTCGATGGCCGCCGTGGTTCCTTGAACATCGACGATGAAGGCACCCCGACCCAGTGCACCACGCTGATCGAGGACGGCATCCTGGTCGGTTACATGCAGGACACACTCAATGCCCGTTTGATGGGCGTTGCGCCGACCGGCAACGGCCGCCGCGAATCCTTCGCGCACATGACCATGCCGCGCATGACCAATACCTATATGCGCGCCGGCAACCATGACCCGGAGGAGATGATCCGTTCGGTGAAAAGGGGCCTGTACGCGGTCAACTTCGGTGGCGGTCAGGTCGACATCACCAGCGGCAAGTACGTGTTCTCGGCGACCGAGGCCTACCTGATCGAAGACGGCAGGATTACCGCGCCGGTGAAGGGCGCAACCCTGATCGGCAACGGCCCGGAAACCATGCAGAAGGTACGCATGATCGGCAACGATCTGGCACTGGATGAAGGTGTGGGTATCTGCGGCAAGGACGGGCAGAGCGTGCCGGTCGGTGTCGGCCAGCCGTCCTTGCTGATTGATGGGCTGACGGTGGGTGGTACCCAGGCTTGAGTTTGAGGCTGAAGAGCCCCCTCATCCGCCCTTCGGGCACCTTCTCCCGTAAACGGGAGAAGGGATTGCAGAGCTGCAGTTCGAGCTGACTCCGCCAAATTTCACATGCCAGCCGTCCCTTCTCCCGCGAGCGGGAGAAGGTGCCCCGCAAGGGGCGGATGAGGGGAAGCTTTTCGCTGCAGAACCAAACCAGCAGCAACGCCCCTCAATCCAACTCAATCCTGCTCGTCGTCGCCATCCACATCATCAGCAGCATCGTCATCATCGCCAGCAACTTCCGCTGCCGCGCTCAACACCGGCACCAGCATCAGCTCGCGCAATACCTGGTAGATCTCGCGGTAGGCGCGCGGCGGCTTGTTCTTGGCCTTTTCGGCCAAGGCGTTGCGTACCAGGGTACGCAGGGCCTGACGGTCGGCCTCCGGATGCTCGTCCAGCAGCTCGCCCAGGGCGACATCGCCCTCGGCCAGCAGCCGCTCACGCCAGCGCTCCATGCGGTGCATGATCGCCACTTCGCGGCGCGAGGTCTCGCTGTTGGCGTCCAGCGCGTTGCGGATCGCGTCCAGCGTCTCGTCTTCCTCGCGGCGCATCTGCTTGGCCAGGAAGGCCAGCTGGCGCTTGCGCGCGCCATGCGAGGTGATGCGCTTGGAGTACTCGATGTGTTCCAGCAGGCCTTCCGGGATCGGCAGGCGTGCCAGCTGGGCCGGGGTCAGCGCCACCAGGGTTTCGCCCAGGGCCAGTACTTCCAGCGCTTCGCGCCGGTTCTGGCTACGGCTTTCGCCCAAATATTCACCGGTTTCTTGATCGCGTCCACGCATCGCACTGCTACCTACTAAACTTCATGACAGGAAAGCCAGGCGCTCGCCGGGCTTCACGAAGAATCCACGCCACGCCGCCGGTCCTGCAAAACCGGGCAGATGTGAAGGGATTCGGCCACCAAGGATAAAGCATTGAACGTCATTAGCACCGATAACCCTGCCGCCGACGACAGCCTGCAGCGCTTGGAGCGCCTGGCCGGCATCTCCCAGCAGCTGTTGGAGCGGGCCCGTGCCATGGGCGCCAGCCAGGCGGAAGTCAGCTGCAGCGAAGACCGTGGACTGGATGTGAACGTGCGCCTGGGTGAGGTGGAAACGGTGGAGGCGACGCACGACCGCGGCATCGCGGTGACCGTGTACTTCGGCCAGCGCAAGGGCAGTGCCAGCACCGCCGACCTGCAGGAAGCCAACCTGGAGGCCACCGTGGCCCAGGCCTGTGCGATTGCTCGCCATACCGAGGACGACCCGGCCTCCGGGTTGGCGGATCCGGCGCTGATGGCCACCGAGTTCCCCGATCTGGACGGTTGGCATCCGTGGGCGCTCACCGCCGAGCAGGCAGTGGACCTGGCGCTGGCCTGTGAATCGGCTGGCCGTGACAGCGACAGCCGCATCAGCAATTCCGACGGCGCGTCGGCCTCCACGGCGCAGAGCGTGTCGGTATATGCCAACTCGCATGGCTTCATCGGCCGTGATCGCAGCAGCCACCATTCCATCGGTTGCGCGCTGATCGCCGGGCAAGGCGATGGCATGCAGCGTGATGGCTGGTACACCAGTGCCATCGCCCGCGAAGACCTGGACGACCCGGCAGCGGTGGGCCTGCGCGCGGCCGAGCGCACGGTCGCCCGCCTGCAGCCGCGCTCGTTGCCGACCGGCGAGGTGCAGGTGCTGTTCGCCGCGGAAATGGCGCGCTCCTTGATCGGCCACCTGCTCAGCGCGGTGTCCGGTGGCGCCCTGTATCGCCGTGCCAGCTTCCTGCTCGACAGTGTGGACACCCAGCTGTTCCCGGACTGGTTTGCCATCGACGAGCTGCCGCTGCTGCGTCGCGGCCTGCGCTCCAGTTCCTACGACGGCGAAGGGGTTGCAACCCGCAACTCGGCCTTGATCACCGACGGCGTACTGCAGCGTTACATCCTGGGCAGTTACTCGGCGCGCAAGCTCGGTTTGCAGACCACGGCCAATGCCGGTGGCGTCCACAACCTGAAAGTGAAGGCCAATGCGGGTGATCGGGCCTCCATGCTGTCGGGTATGGGCACGGGTTTGCTGGTCACCGAACTGATGGGGCAGGGCGTGAACGGGATCACCGGAGATTACTCACGGGGTGCTGGCGGTTTCTGGGTGGAGAACGGGCAGATCGCCTACCCGGTAGACGGCATCACCATCGCTGGCAACCTCAAGCAGATGTTTGCCGGTATCGAAGCAGTAGGTAACGACGTGGACAAGCGTTCGCATGTCGCCACCGGTTCGATCCTTGTCGGGAAGATGACTGTGGCAGGTAATGATTGACGCAGTCTTACTAAACAGCGGACTATTCTTATGTGGAAGTTAATAGACTTCCTATAGCTGTCTACCTTTATGGATAAGCCCTTTACAAGGATCTTGGGGAAACAATGAGCGACTACCAGAACACTCCGCCGCCGGCGCCGACCAGCGCAGGCGCTTCCGATGACAACAGCATTGCAATGCTGGTGCACCTGTCGGGCATCTTTTTCAGCTTCATCGTGCCGTTGATCGTGTGGCTGGTGAACAAGGACAAGCCGGAAAAGGCCTTCTTGAACGCCAACTCCAAGGAAGCGCTGAACTTCCAGCTCACGCTGCTGGGTGCCTACTTCATCAGCGGCATCCTGATGGTCGTGGTGATCGGCTTCCTGACCTATCTGGCTGCATGGATCGGTGGTCTGGTGTTCGCGATCCTTGCTGGCCTGGCGGCCAACAAGGGCGAGACCTACCGCTATCCGATGACGATCCGCCTGATCAAGTAATCAGCGCGATGTTTGTCTGATAAAAAGCCCGGGGAATCCCGGGCTTTTTGTTTATGCCAAGCGCGGCGGTTTTGCCGCTCCCTTTGCCGGGGCCAAGGGGGGGGCAAGGTCGGCTTGCGCACCTCTGGGGTGCGGCCTGATGCAATGCCTGCAGGCCGGACGGGGAAGGGACTGGTATGAGAGCCCCGTGGCACAGCGCTACCCGGGGCCTGCAGAAGCGCGGTCAGTGCGTGCGGCGCACCGTCAGTTCGGCCAATGCAGCCAATGCTGCCGCGCGCTGGCCGAATGGAACCAGTGCCGCCTGCATCGCGGCAGCCAGTTCCGACAACGTGGCCTTTGCGCCGTCCATGCCCAGCAAGGAGGGGAAGGTCGACTTGTCCTGCGCCTGGTCCTTGCCGGCAGTCTTGCCCAGTTGCTCCGAGCTGGCTTCGACATCGAGGATGTCGTCACGGACCTGGAAAGCCAGGCCCAGGGTGTCGGCGAAACTGTCCAGCTGCGCAAGCTGGGCGTCGCTGGCTTCACCACACAGCGCACCCATGCGTACCGCGGCGCGGATCAGGGCGCCGGTCTTCATGGCATGCATCTGCTTGAGGTCGGCCAGTGCCTGCTGCTGGCCGGTGGCATCGATGTCCAGTGCCTGGCCGCCGCACATGCCGGCGGCGCCGGAGGCGCTGGCCAGGGTCTGTATGCAGTTCAACGCCAATGCCGGCGGCATCCACGCACCTGCCAGGATCTCAAAGGCACGGGTCTGCAGGGCGTCACCAGCGAGAATCGCAGTGGCCTCGTCAAAGGCGATATGGGTGGTGGGTCGGCCGCGGCGCAGGTCGTCGTCATCCATCGCGGGCAGGTCGTCATGCACCAGCGAATACGCGTGGATGAACTCGACCGCTACGGCGGCTGCATCCAGACGTGCCTCATCGGCACCGAACAGATGGCCGGTGGCGTAGACCAGCATGGGGCGCATGCGCTTGCCGCCGCCCAGCGCGGCATAGCGCATGGCCTGATGCAGGCCCTGCGGGGCAAGTTCCGGGTCGGGAAGGGCGTCTTGCAGCTGTTCTTCGGTACGTTGCAGCCAGCGCGTGAGCAGGGCGTCAGTCTTCATTGCCGCTGCTTTCAAAGGGTTCGGATTTTTCCGGCTGGGCCGGATCGGAAACCAGGCGCACGCGCAGTTCCGCCTGTTCCAGCGCCTGCTGGCACTGGCGGTAGAGGCCTACGCCACGCTCGTATGCGGTCAGCGACTGTTCCAGACTCAGGTCGCCGGCTTCCATCTTCTCTACCAATTGCTCCAGCTCTTCGAGCGATTGCTCGAAGTGGGCCACCGGTGAGGCTTCATTGGGGGACTTCTTTGCCATGGTGCAAGTGTGAGCGGCCAGCGGGAAAGGGTCAATTCACCGGGCCTGGCGGCTGCCATTGCAGTGACGCGTCGTGAGCCTGCAGCCATGCCTGCAGGGGAGCCGAAATCACCCGGTCCGCAGCCGCCAGCACGCTGTCGCCAGCGCAGATCAGGGGAAGTTGCGCGCGTAACCATGGCGGCACGTCAGCCTGCTGCAGGCAATGCTTGAGTTGGTGGCTGTGGTCGCGCCCTGGCAGTTGGATGCGCTCGCCACCGCGACGCTGGCGCAGTTGCAGCGGTTCATCGAAGGCGCCCGCGCCTTGCAGCAGCAATTTGCCGCCGTCGGGTAGATCCACTGGTTCAGCGCCGTCCCATTCGCGCGTCCAGCCCTCGGGCCAGGGCTTGATCAAGGGCACTGCGTGTAGCTGGTCCCGCCAGCGCACGATGCGGACCTGCTGCCAGCGGAACTCGGCCTGCTGGTCATGGCCAGCGGACAGCAGCTGTTGCTGGATTGCCTGCACGCCCTTGGCCGGAAGTGCTGGCAGCCCTTGTTGCTTCGCCCACAGGCGCAGTACGCGGGATTGTTGCGGCGCTGCGAGCTGCTTGAGCTCGCTCAGCAGCAGCGCGTTCTCAGCACCCAGGCAATGCAGTAGCAAGCTCGCATCGTCCTCATGCAACAGCGCCGCTGCCTGTGCCGCGAGTGCGGCGCTGCGTGCCATCGCTGCGTCTGCATGGGGCCAACGCTGGCGCAGCAGTGGCAGCACCTGCAGGCGCAGGAAATTGCGGTCGAAATCCGCACTGCTGTTGCTGGGATCCTCGATCCACTGCAGCGCGTGCTGGCGGGCGTAGGCCTCCAGCGTGCTGCGCGCTACCTGCAGTAGTGGGCGCCACAAGGTGCTGGCCCCGAAGCGGCGTTGTGCCTGCATCGCGGCAAGACCGTCGACACCGGCGCCGCGCAGTGCGCGCAACAGGAAAGTTTCTGCCTGATCGTCCTGATGGTGGGCCAGGGCCAGCCATTCGTTTTCAAGCAGATGTGTCTTGAAGGCGGCATGGCGGGCATCACGGGCAGCCGCTTCCAGCCCTTGGCCAGTGTCGCGCGGGACATCGACATGCACTACCTGCAGCGGGATGTTCCACTGCGCGCAGAGCTTGCTGCAATGCTGTTGCCAGTCATCGGCAAGCGTCTGCAGACCGTGGTGCACATGCAGTGCGCGCAGGCTGCCGGGCTGGCGTCCAGGGGCGTTGGCGAGCAGGTGCAGCAGCACGGTGGAATCCAGGCCGCCGCTGAAACCGACCATCACCGGGATGTCGGTTGCGGCCTGCAGCAGGGAAGGGGAAAGCGGGTTCATGGCCGCGCCGAGTATCGGCGGCGGCGGCGATGGCTGCAATTGTTGAAGCACTGGGGTTTTGTAGGAGCGGCGTCAGCCGCGAAGCAGACGCTCTGTCAGGTTGTGGAGTGGCTGGCAGTTTCAATGGTGCCGGCTTCGCGGCTGCCCCCGCTCCCACAACACCCACAAATAACACCAGCCCGCGCTGGGGGCGGGGTGGGTGCAATCGGGTTGTGGTTTGTGCTTGCGGCCATGGTAGAGCGG
>NZ_JBRREA010000021.1:0-73981 GCF_056759975.1 Stenotrophomonas sp. STEN031 | reverse complement strand
GGCAACATACCCCCGGCGGAAGCGGAGGCGGCGTACTACGCCGGCAACACGGGTCACGCCATCGCGGCGTGACTCAAACGAAATGGCCTCCGGAGAAGCCGGGGCGATTCAATGCACAAATCAAGCGGCAGAGCCCAGCGTGGCGTCGGCCGCTCCTGTGGTCGCGGCTGCGGCCCCCGATCCGGCATCGGGGCTTGGATCGGATCCAGCCTACCCGGAGATTGATATCCCGCCGGTCTGGTCGCCCGAGGGGCATCTGATCCAACCCAAGGATTTCCGGGAGATGGTCTTCATCGGAGCTCCTTTGACACCGCATGGCCTGAATGATGGAAAATCGAACTTCCCGGAATTCCACAATGTCTATGTCCAGCCGGCGGCGTTCAAGGCATACCGGGAAACCGGAAAGTGGCCGGAAGGCACGATGATGATCAAGGAACTGCAACTGGTTGACGATCCCAAAGGCGATTTCCCCGATGGCTCGCGCGTTTTGCCTTCTGGTCGCGGCTACTTCCCAGGTGCGGTTAATGGTCTGGATGTCTCCGTGAAAGACAGCAAGCGCTTCGCGGATACAAACAATTGGGGCTACTTCAACTTCAATCACGCACCCCCCCCGTATCTTGCGGAAGCAGCCGTCAAGCCGGTTGGTGAGTGCGCTGGTTGCCACATCGCCAACGCCGACGAAGACATGGTCTACGTCAAACTCTACGAATCGATCCTCGCCCCGCTACCTCTGCCTGTCGCTGCGAACTGACATGCATCGTCCATGCGAAGAGGGCTGTTATGGACTGCCCTCTTCGCGGGATGGGGAGCGCGCGGGAACGAAGTGGGGGCGAGTCGCATGAGCAGAATCGGTTTGCGGATGGCAGCGGGGAGCATTGTCGCGATCGCCGCACTGCTTTGCACAGGGGGGTGCAAACAGAGTGACCCCGTACAGGCGGAACTGGACCCGTACTCGTCTTTCGTCAGCAAAACAGGAGACATCGGGTTTCCGGCCAATTTCCCAAGCGGGTTTGTGTTCATTGGGTCCTGGGCGGTCACGGGTGATGGCGGAGTGGCAGACATCCACTCCGTCTATGCACGCCCCATTGACGTGGTTAACTTCAACGAGACCGGCAGATTCCTTGATGGCGCCGTGCTGGTTAAGGAAGTCACGTTGGCCGTTGGCTCCAAACATACAACCGGTAACGCGTTCTGGGCCAATGAGACCAAAACGTGGTTTCTGATGGTCAAGGATGCAAACGAACGCTTTCCATCGAATCCGCTGTGGGGTGATGGTTGGGGTTGGGCAGAGTTTGATCCAGCCACCAAGAAGCAGATATCGACCAATTACCAGGCGGATTGCAAAGGTTGCCACGTTCCGGCGATGCAGTCGGATTGGGTATATAGCTACGCTTACCCGGCGCTCGGCCCCAACGCCCAGGCAACGGTTCCAAAGGACATCATCGTCGGCGAGCCTGAAGCCGGTGCCGCCAGGCACGGCGGCGCCGGAGCGCAGGAGGCGGGCGGCGACGTCGTCGGCGTAGCGCAGGATACGGACAGCGACGTGGCAGCCGGCAAGGTCACGTTCGAGATTTATTGTTCCTCTTGCCACTCAATGACCCCAGGTGAAAGCGGGATAGGCCCTTCCCTGGCAGGCGTGGCGGGCCGAAAGGCCGGGACATCAGCCGGATACGCATACTCCCCTGCGATGTCGAGCTCCGAAGTGATTTGGACCGCAGAGAACCTCGCCAGTCATATCGAGAAGCCCAAGGAACTTATTCCTGGAAATCGAATGGGCGGCCTTTTCCCGCGGGGAGTTCAAGACGCGAAGAAGCGAGGGGAGATTGTCGCGTATTTGCTGGAAGCGAGGTAACTGCGCACTCCGCGCAGCGCATCTTTCCTGCACCCGCAAACTTCGGCACTGCGAAGGAAAGGGGCAGTAGGCGCCACCTTCATTCATTGGGACGAGAGATCGTGAAGACTCCAGACTTGGGCCCAGCGCCCCATGCGTTCGATCTCGAGAGTGAGACCATCAATAATCCGAACTATCGTTCGGTGAGATGGAGTGGCAGCTATCTGCAGTTGACCCTGATGTCCATTCCACCGGGAAGCGACATTGGCCTCGAGATGCACGCCGATACCGATCAGTTCCTCCGGCTCGACGGTGGACGGGGTCGGATCCAGATGGGGCCGCAGAAGGATGAACTCACCTTCGACCAAGAGGTGTCCGATGGATGGTGCGTGCTGGTGCCCGCCGGGACCTGGCACAACATCTCCAATATCGGCCAAGCGTCTATGCAGCTCTACACCATCTACGCACCGGCGCATCACAAGCCCGGGACAACGCACGCTACGGCGGACGCTGCTGGCGAAGACACGGGTCACTGACCAACCGCCTGGTCGATGCAACGGGCAGTCACTACGTGGCAAACGGGCAGCTAGTTCAGATTCCCTGCAAGACGCGCGGCTTGGGCAGCAGCTCCGCGTCCACGAGTCCTCACACGCTAAGGACAGCGCAGCGGCACATAATTGCGCGACCTCATTTCAGCGCTGCCCCTCATAGGCCATCCGCGCCGCCGCAATTTCCAAGTGCCTGACAAGCCACGCCTTGGCGCACTCATCTCGCTACGCCCTGATCTGATTCGGATCTGAAGCAAACCGTTACCCGGTTCCGCCGCGTACAGGAGGCAATGCCCCCTCCTTCCTCTTAGCAACTGGCTGCGTAATCCGCCGACCTGGTGGTCGGCCTCCCGAGGGCAGGGGGTCTGGCCAGCGCCCGTCCTCCGACGGGTCCAGTCATCGTTCGTATCTATATGCGGCGTGCATATAGTGTCTGGAGTGGATCAGGAGTCCATAGCTGATAGGCATTGCCAATACCAATCGCATCGGACGGGCTGGTCTCCGCGGGGTCACCCAACTCACTGTTTATATGCACAAAAGACAGGACGCATACGCTTAGCCCCTGTTCCCGGATGCCCTAAAAGCATCACTATTCCCTTGCAGTCTATGCGCGGTGGACATATATATGGTCTCCATGACTCAACTCCAAGATCGCAATGTCTTTGGGGCGTTCGCGCTGATGATCAGCGACGACGTCATTCGCGCCAGTTCTTCGCGTGCGCCCGAGGCAGGCCCCACCGCCTCGGCGCTGGCACTGCTAGCGCACAAGCCAGGCCTGTCAGTAGGTATGCTGGCCGCGGGCGTGGGTCTCTCCCATGCAGGAACGGTTCGACTTGTTGACCGTCTGGTCACGGAAGGCTTGATCGAGCGCCGGGAGCATCCCACTGACGGACGTACACGCGCACTTTATCTAACGGGTGCTGGCAAGGCGGTCAGCGACGACGTCTTGAACTCAAGGGACCAAATCATCGCCGAGGGACTGGCCGTTCTGACCCACGAGGAGATGAAGATCCTGGGCCAGCTCTCTGCACGTGTCCTCCGCGCTCGTCTTGAGAGTCTTGAACACTCTTACCGGATATGTCGCCTCTGCTGCCATGAGGGGTGTACGGACTGTCCCGTCGACGCAGAGTTGCTCGATCGAGGTATTGCTGCCGGTCGAGAGGTGTGAAATTGCAGTCGCGCACGTGCCCCATTGAGAAATAGGTCCAGCTAAGGAAGTACGGTAGACGCAAACTACATCCGTAACCCACTTGGCGTAAAACGGCCGTGTTAATGGACGCAGCCGGTAGGCGCTTGTTTCAGTCTGGCGCGGGTACCGCAGTCTCAGTGCCGCTTGAAAGCTCCGTCTGAACGTCAGAACCCCGGACTAGGGTCAGATCAACCGGGCATCGATCAGCGATCGCGAGAATCCGAGCACGCTGATCATCGTTCAGCGGGCCATCGAGGGTGATGGTGCGGGTAAATCGGTCGGGCGGCATCATGCCCGGCACCCTCTCGTGCTGCACAGTCGTGCTCGCCCGTTCGAGCGGAAAGCCCTTGCGAATTGCGTAGACACGCATGGTCATGACCGTACACGCCGCCAAGCCGGCAGACACAAGCTCGTAGGGAGATAGTCCGGTTCCTAGACCGCCGACCGACGCTGGCTCGTCGGCGAAGAACGTATGCTCGCCGCTACGGATCTCGAGCTGGAATTTTCCCGCAAGGGTTTCGGTGGCGACAACTCCCTTCGCAACCTCGACCTGCGGAAGATCAGTCTTGAGAAGTGGAAGGAAGCGGCTCGCCCAGGCGGCCACCATAGCCGAGGCGTAGTTCGCGTCGGCAGCACTCGTAAGCAGGTGATCCGCTGTGTCGAGCGAGAAGAAGCTCTTGGGATGTTTGGATGCGACGAAGATGCGCGACGCGTGGTCGATGCCGACCACCTGATCCAGCGGAGAATGCATGACCAGCACAGGACGCCGGAGCGATGCGATGGATTTCTCGATGTCAAACGCCTCAACCGCCTGTAGGAAGCTGCGGCGAACCACGAAGGTTCGGCCAGCAATCTCTGCTGATGCCTCGCCCTCGCTGGCGATGGTATCCAGGTCAATCGGCCGGAAAAAACGCAGGATATGCTCTAGGTCGGCGGGAGCGCCGATCGTCGCCACCGCCGCCACGCCAGGCAGCTCGGCCGCGGCCACGATCGAAGCGGTTCCACCCAGGCTGTGCCCAACAAGCAAGGAGGGCGGCATCCCCGCCTCCGTCATCGCCATTGCGGCTAAACGAATGTCCTCGACGTCCGACGCGAAGCTGACGGGCTCTACCGACCCGGCTCCAATGCCGGCGAAATCAAATCGCAGAACACCGATACCAGCACGAGACAATGCGCGAGAGATGTAAACGGCAGCGCGGCTGTCCTTTCCGCACGTAAAGCAGTGCGCGAAGATTGCCCAGCCACGCGGCGTTCCCTCCGGCGGTTCAAGATGCCCGGAAAGCTGGGAGCCGCCCACGCCAACAAACGCAAACTTAGTCTCCGCCATACCAACGAACCTCCTGCAGACGGCCGGCGGTTGCGCTCCCAAGGCACCCGAAGAGCCTCATCGGGGCGCTCGCCAAACCTGTGATGGTCAACTCAAGGTATCAGCAGCGGGCGACCTGCGGCGAACAAAAGTGAATCAGATCGCGAAGTGCTTCAATGCTATCGCCGCGATACGTTGCACGTATTGGATAAATCCAAGGCGCGCTGCGATAGTCGTCGCACTGACTAGGAACACAAACGACAGTTTGGCTGCCCCACTGGATGCGTAACGGAGGCTATCGTGAAGTTTGAAAAGTCAAAGACAGCGTTGGACCGTCTCACCCCGGAGCAGCATTGGGTCACCCAAAACGCGGGTACCGAAAGGCCATTCACGGGCGAACACAACGACAACAAGAAGCCTGGCATCTACGTCGACGTCGTGTCTGGAGAGCCGCTCTTCGCATCGACGGACAAGTTCGATTCTGGCACCGGCTGGCCCAGCTTTACCAAGCCGATCGTTCAGGCCAACGTGAACGAGGTTCAGGACGGCGCCCATGGGATGAGGCGGACGGAAGTCAGGTCGGTACATGCCGACAGTCATCTTGGCCATGTGTTCCCGGATGGTCCGTCCGACCGCGGCGGCCTTCGGTACTGCATAAATTCCGCGTCCCTTCGGTTCATCCCGCGTGACGAGATGGCCGCCCAGGGATACGGCGAGTATCTCGATCAGATCAAGGAGGCTTAACATGCATCAGCGCGCAGTTCTCGCGGGCGGATGTTTCTGGGGCATGCAAGATCTCATTCGCAAGCAGCCGGGCATCGTCTCGACACGTGTTGGTTACACCGGCGGCGATGTTCCCAACGCCACGTACCGCAATCACGGCACGCATGCCGAGGGGATCGAGATCATCTTCGACCCGGCAGTGACCAGCTACCGGAATATCCTGGAGTACTTCTTCCAGATCCATGATCCGACCACAAAGAACCGCCAGGGCAATGATCGCGGGCTCTCTTATCGGTCGGCCATCTACTACGTCGACGCGGAGCAGAAACGAGTCGCCGAGGACACGATCGCCGATGTGGATGCCTCCGGGCTATGGCATGGCAAGGTGGTCACCGATGTCGAGCCGGTGAGCGATTTCTGGGAGGCCGAGCCGGAGCACCAGAACTATTTGGAGAATCGGCCAGGCGGCTATACGTGCCACTTTCCCCGTTCCAACTGGGTTCTTCCCAAGCGCTAAAGCGGGGGGCTTGTGCGGGCATCGGCCGGGGCTGAGGCAGAACCGTCTTCGCGGGTCGCGACCTGAGCCCCCGCCCTCCTCGCAGTCATCGATAACCGCGCCCTTCTTCGGCGCGGTTATCGAACCCAGTGCTGATAGGGTTGAGTTCTCCAGTCCCCAGCCATCGCATCACCAGGATCGCAGAACCATGTCAGATCTCTCGTCCTTTCCGGTCACGAAGCGCTGGCCGGCATCTCATCCCGAGCGCATTCAACTCTACGCATCTCCCACGCCCAATGGCGTCAAGGTCTCGATCATGCTGGAGGAGACCGGCTTGCCGTACGAGCCCCACTTGGTCGATATCTCCAAAAACGAGTCAAAAGATCCGGCGTTCGTGTCCTTGAATCCGAACGGCCGGATCCCGGCAATCATCGATCCTGCAGGGCCTGGCGGGAGCCCCATTGCGGTTTGGGAGTCCGGTGCCATCCTCATCTACCTGGCCGAGAAAACCGGCCAGCTCATCCCAAATGCACCCGCCAAACGCTACGAAACTCTGACGTGGGTGTTCTTCCAGATGTCCGCCATCGGGCCGATGTTCGGCCAGCTAGGCTTCTTCCTGCGCTGGGGCGGGAAGGACTATGAAGATAAACGCCCACAACAGCGCTATATCGACGAATCCAAGCGACTCCTAGGGGTGCTTGATCGCCAGCTGGAAGGGCGCGAGTGGATCGTCGATGACTATTCGATCGCGGACATCGCAACGCTGGGCTGGGTAAATGCGCTGGTTGAAACCTACGCTGCCGGCGACATCGTCGGCCTCAGCGAATATTCGAATATCCAAGCCTGGCTCGGTCGTGGGCTAGCTCGACCAGCTGTACAGCGGGGTCTGAAGATCCCTGCGAGGCCGGCATGAGCATCGTTGCCGCCTGCTATTACAACGAAGGTAAGCGAATCAGGGACGTCGCGCTCGACGAGCACGTTCAATGGGATAAGAGTCGATCGGACTTCTGTTGGATCGCGCTACACGACCCCACTGCCGAGGAGCTTCACGCGATACAGACGACCTATCAGCTCCATCCGGTGGCCATCGATAATGCGATGCACCCGCTGTGCCCGCCCAAGCTCGAGGTCTACAACGATGAGCTGTACGTCGTCGCCCAGACCGCCGAGCTGGTAGGCGACACGATCCGCTACGGAAAGATGGCAATTTTCACCGGTCACAATCATCTCATCACCGTAAGGCACGGCCACGCCGGAGAGCTAGGTACCCTTCGAAAGCAACTCGAGGCTTCGCCGGCGCTGTTGGGAAAGGGCGTCGACTACGTGTTGCACGCGATCCTGCACCGGATTGTCGACCAGTATCTGCCCATCTTTGAAATGATCGAGGATGACGTCCTGGCAATGGAAAGGCGGTCACTTGGCGACTTTCTCGGACGAGAAGACGTCGCCCGCATCTTTGCACTGAGATGCGAGCTCACCCACTTCCAGCGTACGCTCGGAGCGATGGCCGAGTTGGTCAGAAAGCTGGTTCGCGGGCACTTTCCCTGCATCAGCGCCGATGTGAGGCCGTACTTCAACGATGTCGCGGACCACGTTGATCGCGTGCAGACCATGGTTAACGGTCTGCTTCAGGTCCTGTCATCTGTCTTTGAGTTCAGCAGTCTTCTGGAAGCGCAAAGGATGGGTAGGATCACCCGCCAGCTCGCGGCTTGGGCGGCTGTACTGGCAGTTCCGGCAGCAATCGCTGGAATATATGGCATGAACTTCACGCACATGCCCGGCCTGAATGCGACCTACGGATTCTTCGTCGTGATCGGGCTCATTGCGACGTCCTGCCTCATCCTCTTCTTGCGCTTCAAGAAGGCAAAGTGGCTTTGAATTCTGTACCCCAACATCTCCGCCGTCCTCCGGCAGTCCACAGCACGCCCCGTGCGGGCGCACGCTCCATTCAACGCGAGATGAAGGCGCCTCAATGAACACCCAAGTGACCGATGTCATAAGCGCAGTGCAGTCGTACGTCGCCAAGGGATACGACCGCGAGTATCGTGTCAAGGATGGCCATCTCGTCGATCTCGAATTCGGATCGAAACTGGATGCTTGCTCCATGCGTGTGGACGCTGCGCTGCGCCTGGAGAGTGGGGACGATGCGGAGGATGCTTCAAACATCTACGCGATCACGGACCCAAATACGGGGCACAAGGGACTGCTGATCGACGCATTCGATGTGTTCGACGAGATTTGCCATGCGGACTTTTCCGAGCAGCTTTTGGCACATCGAGAAACGGTGCCGACAGGGGACCAGGATGTGCCGAGCAAGCACGGTCTGCGCAAGGTCTACAAGCGCGAGTTTGAACAAGAACCCGAGCGTTACGTCCTTCGGGAAGGCTTCCCCGACTTTCCCGCATGTCCCTTCGGCGGTGCCTTCAGCATCCTTGGATTTGATACCGCAGAGCAAACCTATGTTTGGCTTGTCACAAGCATCATCCGGGACCCCAGGTTGATACGAGCTCCTTATCAAGGAGAGGACTTTGTCAGCGATGAATAGCCGCGTGGGCGGGGTGACAAAGCTCAATTACGCGGCGGTCCCCGGCGAGTCCTGACGGGCAGACGGCTCCAATAGCGATACAAGGCGAGGTGATTGTGAACTGGAACAAAGACCACATCAGAGAGACGATGCTGTCGTTGGAAACGGCGGCCTTGAAGAGCGCTCGAGACACGTATCTAGGCTACGTGTCGACGGCTCGGCTTGATCGAAGCGAGCCAATCGAGAATGACGAGCACGCTCAGGCGGAAATCGCGAGCGACCTCGCGGAAGGGCTTGATGACAAGCTCCATGACTATGCGGACAAAATTGAAAAGCTTGAAACAATCGATTTCGGGCCGAAGTCTACCGTCGTCGAGGGCGCTGTCGTTAAGTTGTCCGGCCGCTACTTTGTGGTTGCCGTTTCAACGAGCCAGTTCAATTGTCATGGGCAGGTGCTTATGGGCATCTCCACCATGGCGCCGATCTTCCAGGCCATTGAAGGCGCACGTGCGGGCGAGACCGTGCAGTTCAACGGCCGGAAAATCACCGTAGAAAGCGTCGAGTAGGTCGACTCCCAATCTGCTGCCTGGCTCGTGCTGAATCCGGGGCGAGCCCTCTGAGAACCAGCTATCCCAGGCCGGGGTCACACCCCGGCCTGCGGGATCCGACACGCTTGTCAGCCTTGATCATGACGCGAGGCCTGGTACTCCGCGGCACTGATGAACTGGCTGAATGATTCGCACCAGATGACGACCGTGTTGTAGTCGCGAACATCAATGCCGGTCGGCACATCCACGAGAAAGCCGTTGAACGTCTTCACATCGCCCACGCGGCGCGATACGTCTTTGACCCGGAGAAAAGCTTCCTCCGTGTCGACAAAGCGTGGGGCGAGATAGAGCTTGTAGTCGGGGCCTGGGGCTAGGCGCCCAAAGTGCGCAATGTGACTGCGCGATACACGCACCTCGCCTTCGCCCCAGTGGAGTCCATTGCTGCCTTTGAGGTCGCGCACGAAGCGCCCTGCGTAGAGCGTTTCCGCGGCGACCCGATCAAGTACCTCTTCATCCGGTGCTTCCGGAGCTGTCAGGATAGGCAGGGCATAGATGCCGCCGCCAAAACCTAGCGCGAGCACCGCTAGGTGGGTAGTGGTCAGGGTGAGCCATCGCCGCATTGACTATCCCTGCTCCAATGCCTTCACGAGTCGACCCACATCCAGGCGGAAGTCCGAGAGAATAATCCGACCACCCGCGTCGATGACCGTGAACCATGGCGTTCCTCGGGTTCGGTAGTCCTGCATGAACGTCGGATGCGTCGATCCCGCCGGGGGCTCGTCGTGACCAAATGCGACAGGAAGCGCGTACTCGACCTGGTTCGGTCGCAATCTCTCGAAGGTGTTCTCGTGCGCTCCTTCAAATACGGTTTGGATCACAGCAAATCCGACGCCCTGGTCGCTCAAGACGGCATGCAGCGCTTGGAGTGTCGGGAACCCATGAGAATGGCAGCCACCGCACCAGTCTTGGAATGCGAACAGGATCTTCGGTCCTGCACCCAGATCCGACAGTTTGAGAGGTGCGATTTTCTCTCCGTCGGCGCCAATCCATCGCTGCACTCGAAGCTCAGGTGCTTGTCGTTCGGACACGTTCATTAGATTCTCCACCGCTGATGTAGATGCCTGGCAAATGTCCGAGCGAGCAGCCCTAGCCGATCGCTCGAAGGCCCCTGCGGTTTGTCTCACGTACGCTTGATCCGCCAAGTCGGCACTTAAGCCGAGGCGTTCTCGGGAATCGTAAGAACCGCGCCTGAGACTATGAAGGTAAGCGCGAAACATTTGAAATAGCTTCGCGACATAGGCTCCATGCCTGATTGCCGCAAGGCGACGGCGCAGTTTGGTCAGCGGCGCGCCATCGAGAAATTCAGCTTTGCACGGCGCTGCATTGACCGAGCGTCCACGCCGGGGCGGAACATCAGGGGCTGTGCGGCATGAGCGACATTCCCCCGTTCCATACCGCCAAAGGAAAGGGACGCTGTCGGCTGTTAAGACGCTGACCGGGGATAGGCCACAAATCCCTGCCTAGGCTATCGAATACATAGCCCGTCGCTATTGGACAATGGTGTCGATCGGATGCTACGGTTTCCAGGCGATGCGCGTGGCTCGCTGCGTCGGGGGAAGGTAGCTACTGATATTTGGCATCCGCTATTCTGGCCCTCACCCGGTTGCCCGTCCGGCAGCGACCTGTGCGAAGGGAATGCACAGTGGTTCGTGATGAAACCGGTTCCTTTCTGTCGTGACACGTAAGGAGGTTCGCCATGGTCACCAGAGGATTCACTGGCCGCGGTTCGGGCAGCAATCAAGCGGATCGGGTTCCGCCTGGGCAGCATCTCGAGCAAGGCTTTCCGGTCCTGTCAGCCGGACCCACGCCGCTCGTTGATACTGCCGATTGGAAATTCACCGTCAAGATCGGCCCGAAGCCCGCCAAGGTGTGGAACTGGAACCAGTTCAACGCCCTGCCGAAGACCAAGGTGACTCGGGATATTCACTGTGTCACGTCTTGGTCCAAACTCGATACCGAGTGGGAAGGCGTGCTGATCGAGGACGTTCTTGCGGACGCCGGCCTTGACCGGCCCACGGACTTCGTACTGGCGCACTGCTACGACGGGTACTCGACAAATGTTCCGTTGGTGGATCTGCTTTCGGGAAAGGCGATGGTTGCGCTCAGCTACGCCGGGAAGCCACTGCCACGCGACCATGGGGGGCCTGCGCGGCTTCTGGTGCCGCACCTTTACTTCTGGAAGTCAGCCAAGTGGGTGAATGCTCTGCAGTTCACAACGCGTGACGAGGCCGGTTTTTGGGAACTGCGCGGCTATCACATCTACGGCGATCCGTGGCGCGAGCAACGGTACAAAAATGACTGACAACGGCGATCAGCAGATACCGTGGCAGTCGTGCGTGATCGTCGGGATCGTGCAGCGAACGCCGACCATCAAGAGCTTGTTCCTTCGGCTGAGCAGATCATTTGTGCACATCGCAGGGCAGCACGTCGACGTCAAGCTGACCGCGCCCGATGGCTACAGCGCAATGCGTAGCTACTCGATCGCGTCATCTGCAAATGCAAGCTCGATCATAGAGATCGCTATTGAGCTTTTGCCCGATGGTGAGGTGTCGTCCTTTTTCCACGACGTCGCAGCCGTCGGGGACGAAATAGAACTTCGTGGTCCGCTGGGAGGCCATTTCCTTTGGCCAGAGCCTGCCGCAGACGCCGTGCTGCTGATCGGGGCAGGATCTGGCCTCGTGCCGTTGATGGCGATGATTCGTCAGCGCCGCGCACTTGCCCAAACGGTTCCGACAGCGTTGCTCCTCTCCGCGCGAACCGCAAGGGACGTTCTCTTCTCGGAAGAGCTTCATTCGATCGAGTCCAGCGATCCGGCCTTCCTTATGGCTTTGGCAATTACGCGGGAGCGACCGGCCCGCGGCTTGGACTATGGGCGACGGATCGACGGCGCCATGGTCCAGGAGACCCTGGCTCGGCTCGACCGAATGCCTACACACGTATTCGTCTGTGGATCCAACGGCTTCGTCAATATCGCGACGGATGCGGTTCTGCTGGCAGGCCTGGATGCCTCCAATGTCAGAACCGAGCGTTACGGCGGCTAGTGGGGGATCAAATTCAGGCTCTCTGGGTCTGGACGTCTAGCTCAGGATTCAGGCTGAAAGTTCTTGCCGATGGCAGATGCAGATTGCCGTTCCCATTTTGAAGAGGCTCAAACAGATTCTCCGGTGCTGGCAAATAAAGTTCAGATAAACGATCCCTGGACCCGTTGCACCCGCGTAAGCGCTTAGTACCTATCTAGTCGCACCTGATGCATCCAACCCCTCCGCAAGTTCAAGAACGTGGGAGACCAACATGACTCGCTTCGCCGGACCCGTTTTCGTAGCCGCTGGCCTTCGAACCCCCTTCGGCCGCGGTGGAGGGGCGTTGTCTGCCTATGACGCTGTCTCTCTGTCCGTTCCGGTTGTAAAGGCGATGGCAGCCCAGGCGGAGCCAGATTTGCTGGTCTGGGGGACCGTGATCCCAAACATGGGCTGGAGCAACATCGCCCGCGAGACCTGGCTTGACGCCAAGCTCAGTCCGACGGTACCGGCGTTCTCAGTCGTCCTGGCCTGCTCTACCAGCATGACGGCCACCTTCGCGGCGGCGGGGATGCTGGGCGGGGGGACGGAACTCACGATGGTCGGCGGGTCCGAAGTCATGAGCCGCCCTCAAATCGCCCTGACGGCAGATGCATCAAAGCGGCTCACGGATCTGTTTGCGCGCGATCCCGCGGCTGCACTTGGCGCCCTCCAGGCCCTTACCCCACGCGACTATCTGCTGCCCACCAAGGGCTGGGCCAACCGGATCACCGGCCGGACCATGGGCGACCATATGGAGGAGACGGCCAAGGCTTGGCAGGTCACACGCGAGGCGCAGGACGACTGGGCGCTCAAGAGTCACCAGCGCGCCGTGGCGGGATGGGAGCGTGGCTTCTTCGACGATCTCGTGATCCCGCTGCCGGAGCTGGCGCGCGATGCGAATCCCCGGGCTGATACGTCGCCCGAACGGCTTGCCGCACTCAAGCCGGTCTTTGATCGCGACAGCGGAAAGGGGAGCCTGACGGCGGGCAATAGCTCCCCGATCACCGATGGCGCTGCCGGCTGCTGGGTCGCCACCAAGGCCGGACTGGCCCGACTCCCCACGGGCACGCCCTACGCGCGGCTCGTGGACTACGAGGTGTCTGCGGTGGATTTCCATACCGAAGGTCTGCTCATGGCGCCGGCGTATGGGATCCCTCGCCTGCTCGCCCGGAATCGACTGAGCTTCGCCGACATCGGGCTCTGGGAGATCCACGAGGCCTTCGCGTCCCAGGTCCTGGCGAACGTGGCGGCTATTTCCGACCCGGAGTGGGTGCGCACAAAGGCCGGCGTCCAGGCGGCTATGGGCGATTTCAATTGGGACCGTGTCAATCCCAACGGAGGCTCGGTCGCCATTGGGCATCCGTTTGGCGCGACCGGCGCGCGTGACCTGAGCCAGGCGGTGAAGGAGCTCTGGGCCATGCCTCCTGGCTCGCGCGCGATCGTCAGCATTTGCGCCGACGGCGGTCAGGGCACGGTTGCACTCCTCGAGCGCCCATGGATGGGAGATCAGTAAATCGACCGCGCAAGCATGCTGACGACCGCCGACGTGCTGGCGGATAGCCCAAAGTGGTCCAACGGCTGAGGTGACATGCGAACGACCCGCTAGCGGCATCCCGGAGTGACTTTGGGTCTGCGAGCTGTGAGATGCCGTACGACGACTCCACGGCAGGTCTATGACTAACCCCCGGGTCTGGGCGCGACAGGCCCTGCCTCCACTATCGACTAAGGGATACGTACCGTGAAACCAGACGTTCTCGTGTACACCAAGAGCTGGTGCCCGTACTGCCGACGGGCCATGGAGCTGCTTAAGGAGAAAGGCGTGCAATGGAAATCGATCGATATCGGGTCGGATCCAACCCGCCGGCAGGCCATGGTCGAAGCATCGGGCCGAGGCACCGTGCCGCAGATCTTCATCAACGGCACTCATGTCGGTGGCTGCGACGACCTATTTGATCTTGATGCCGCGGGCGGACTTGACGAGCTCCTCGCGCGGCCGCCACCTCAAGACTGAGCAACTGCAGTCCGGGCCAAGCAGTTCGCAAAGACCGTTTCGGCTGTCCGCAGTGATGGGATAGTCCAAGGGGATGGGATGTCTGCCAGGAAGGCACGACTGCAATGGGCTTGGCCCCTGCCTCTCGGCTGGAGGGCTGCCCCCGGTTTACTCTGCTACAGCTGCCACGAGTTCCTAGAAGCAATGTGCGTTCTGACGATCAACACGAGTGAGCTGAGATGGAGCACACCGAGTTCGATGCCGCCTTCAAAGCGATGCGGGAGGGATACGCCGAGGGCGCGTACGAAGGCCGCCGTTTCGGCGTGACCGTTAAGCGATCCGAGGATGGTCGTCGCAACAGCCTCTTTGCAAGGGAGTTGGCGGGGACAGACATTGTCAGCTTCAATCTCTATCGGGTTGCGTCAGATCAGACGTCACTCAAGCCCTGCGAAATGTCCACCCAAAAGGTCGTGGCATTCGTGCTGGGGTTTCGTCCTGACCCCTGACGGGCGATAGGACGCCCAGGCCACGGGTCCGCATGAAGATGCCAGCGCACCACGGCGCCGCGTGCCGCCAAGGGTATAGAAGGCATAGACGTTGGTTATTGGACTTCGGACGGATATGAACCCATCGTCTAAACGTTGCCGTCGCTGGGCGGAGCGTCGCGTTCTGCCCCTGCAAGCCATAGTTCAGAAGGAATAAGCGATGACGCACAGGCGTCCTGCCGCCGGTCCGAGAAATGATCTGCGCAAAGCCACGCGTCGAATTGCACCGAGGTATGAACTGTGACCATCGCAAAGGCTGGCTTTGGCGGGGGATGCCATTGGTGCACCGAAGGCGTGTTCCAATCGTTGCGCGGCGTCAGTCAGGTTGACCAAGGATTTGTCCAATCAGACGCGCCGGCAGATACCTGGGCAGAGGGCGTAGTCGTCACCTTTGATCCGACAGTAATTCAGTTGGAAACGCTTTGCGAGGTGCACCTCAGAACGCACTCCGCGACGAGGGCGCGCTCCCCTCGAGGCAAGTACCGCAGCGCGATCTACCTCTTTGACGATCATCAGCGGCTTGAGGCCGAGCGAGCTATTGCCAGTTTCGCCGACCAGTCAGGCAAGCCCGTGCATACCCTCGTGATTCCGTTCAGAAGCTTCAAGGCGTCGGACGAGCGTTTCCAGAACTACTATCGAACCGATCCGAGCAGACCCTTCTGCCGCCTCTACATCGACCCCAAGCTGGATCTGATCCGCCAACACTTTTCGGAGTTGGCACTCCCTGGAGCGACCGCGCCGCAGGCCATTGAAGGTGGCGATGGCGCGTAGGTCCAAAGCGGGTATTCGGTGCGCGAAAGGCCATGAGTCTGAAGCGCAACCGAGGGAATAAACATGATTACTTCGAAACGCGCCACAGTTCTTCCTACTGCAATCGCACCTTAATCAAGCTGGAGACACCCATGAAAGCAGTCGGTTACAAGGTTCCGGGACCCATCGCCGAGAATGCCTCGCTGGTTGATATCGACTTGCCTCGGCCTGTCTCTGCGGGACACGACATCCTGGTCGAGGTGATGGCCGTCTCCGTCAACCCAGTTGACTACAAAGTTCGCGGCAGCTCACCGCCCGCGGATGGTGATTGGAAGGTGCTTGGATGGGATGCCGCCGGGATCGTGCGCGAGGTCGGCTCGGACGTGACGCAGTTCAAGGCCGGCGACGAGGTCTATTACGCCGGATCGATCACGCGGAGCGGCACCAACGCGCAGTTCCATCTCGTCGACGCCCGGATTGTCGGTAAAAAGCCCACGTCGCTGGACTGGGCAGAAGCGGCGGCGCTGCCGTTGACGACGTTGACGGCATGGGAGGCGATGTTCGATCGCCTGGATGTGGCGAAACGGGTTCCGGGTGCCGCCGCCGCGATCCTCATCATTGGCGGCGCCGGCGGCGTCGGCTCGATCGCCATCCAGATCGCCCGTCAACGCACGGACCTCACGGTCATCGCCACCGCCTCTCGGCCGGACACCCAGGCGTGGGTGAAGGGGCTCGGGGCACATCATGTCATCGACCATTCCCGACCCCTCGCGGCCCAGATTTCCGAGCTCGGCATTGGCGCTCCCGCTTTCGTCTTTTCGACGACGCATACCGAGAAGCATGCCGCCGACATCGCCGAACTGATCGCCCCGCAAGGACGGTTCGCACTGATCGACGACCCCAAGGTATTCGACATCATGTTGTTCAAGCGCAAGGCGGTGTCGATTCACCACGAGCTGATGTTCACAAGGTCGATCTATGGCACGCCCGACATGAGTGAGCAAGGCAAGATCCTCGATGCGATGGCCGTGCTGGTGGATGACGGCAAGATCCGAACGACGCTGACCCGGAAACTGTCGCCGATCAATGCCGCCAACCTGAAGACAGTTCACGCACTCATCGAAAGTAGTACGTCAATTGGCAAGATCGTCCTCGAAGGCTTCTGACGACTACCCCCAAATATCCTTCCAACCCAAATAGAGCCGGCCGGATCTCCCGCCGGCTAAGGAAATCAGATGGCCAAGTCCATTGCTACCGCATCGATCAACCGCGAAACCGCAGTCGCACTCATTGCGGCGGCGCTCGCCGCGGCACGCTCAATAGGTATCCCAGCTGCCGTTGCCGTCGTCGACGCCACCGGCAACCTGCGCGCGTTCGAGCGCACCGACGACGCACCGTTCCTCACCGTTGATGTTGCCATCGACAAGGCCTGGAGTTCCGCCTCGTTCGGGTACCCGACTCATATCTGGAACGACTACGTGACCAAGGATCCAAAGGTGGCGCCGCTGGCCTATCGCCCCCGGATGGTCGCTGTCGGCGGCGGCTATCCGATTCTGGAAGACGGGAAATTGATCGGCGGGATCGGCATCTCCGGAGGAAACTATCAGCAGGATCAAGATGCTTGCGTCGAGGCACTCAAGAAAATCGGTTTCCAGATACCTGCCTAATGACTGTGAGGCCATCGCCGGTGGCGATGGCCGACAGATCCGACCTTCAAAGTACCGGGGTCATGGCTCGCCATGGCGCTACGACTGCCCTTGAAATTGCTATGTCTCGCTCTTCGCAATCGATCTTCAACGTGGATGATGGTTCGCTGGCGCCCGGGCAACGCCCGGGATCGTCTGTGGGAGCGTAGGTCGTTGCGAAGGCCTCCCGACCGCCCCGTCGACGCGACGCCGCGAGCAAGTCGCTTGCCGTTGGCGGACACGGTTCGTGTTCAAGAGGACGCCCTGCGTGCGGCTGCGTTCGTCGAGGTCTTCGTCAATCCGGTGAGGGGTCAGATTCTCATGTTCGCAGCCCAGCACCCTGGCCTGACGATCTCGGATTTGGCCTCGCTCACCGGGGTAAGTCTGTCGACTGCTTCGCTGTACGTGACCCAGCTTCGCGCAAGTCACTGGCTGACCGTGGATGTGCTTGGTCGCGAAAAGCGCGTTCGCGTTGCCCTGGAGCATCGGCAAAAGTCCATCACGGTCCTACGGCAGATGGCGACTCGGTTCGCGTCTGAGGGTTAGCACGGGTGTCCCGAAGCGCGGTCGTGCAAATGAAGGAGCTGCCTGAAGGCGACGCCACCTATGAGCTGCGCTGGCTAGGCGCGCTGCAACTGGCTGACTCCCGTCAACGGCCCCTTGAGATCCATGCGCTGCTGGCGGCGGAGTCAGGTCAGAGGGTGAGACTTTGGCTGCCGCTGGACCGCATGCCCCTTCTGATGCTCGGTTCGCGGTGGCATCGCAAGGCCGCTGTGGCCGCGGCCGACGCGCCTCGGGATATCGAGCCTCTCTTGTCGATTGGCGCCACCTGGGTCTGCCCTGACTCGGCTGGCGACGTCGTGCCGGAGGACTGGCTTGGCGGGCGATTTCCCCACCCGTCCGGTGGCTGGCAGTTCTGGGCTGCGGACGGAGCGCAATACGTTCTCCCCGTCAGCGAGCTCATTCGCACGCACTACGTCTTCGACCCTCGATTGCTGCCCAGCATTCTGGGTGGGGTGAGCGAGAGCATGGCCCTGACGGGTCGCTCGCGCCAAGCCTGGCATCCCGATCAGTGCCGGTGGATGGATGGGCCGGGCGGCACCGCCCAGTTCCGGATCTCGCGCTTCATGAGCAATGAAGGCGCCTTTCGGCTGGCCAGACTATGGTTCTCAGAGCCGGGACGGCGCGGGCTCTCCTTGCTGTTCCACGCCTTCCGCCGATTGCGCGTCACCGGTTCGTCGCCCGCACCTGGCTCCCAGCGTACCGGCCTACCCCGGGTGGAGATTCCGTACGCCGGGACGGCGAAGTGGAAGGTGATTACCCGCGAGCTGCCGGGTGCGCCGGGAGGGCCACGGCGCTACCTCATCGTCGCGTTGACCCAGCACAGCGCCCAGCCGCCCTGGCGGGAGCTGGTAATTGACGATGGCATTGTGCGCCGCAAGCCGGCAGGCACCGAGGACCCGGGCGCGGCCGTCTCCCCGCCTTCGTCCGGCGTCCCCTTTCGGCTCGAGCCGATTCCCAAGCCGAACGTGACGGTCGCGACCTCAGCCACCGATGGTCGCTACAACCCGCTGCGCGCCAGAGACGTCCAGACCCTCGATCTGGAGGCCGATGCCTTCAGGTCCACCCGCAAGACCGCCAGCGAAGTCGGCCCGGGCGCCGCCGACCCGCGACGGCCTGGGTTTCGGCCGGTCGACAGTGGTGGGACCGATGTTCCCGGCAGCCACGCGGCCAACATTCCCGTGGTCCTGCCCGGAAATCAGATGTCTCCCCTCCCTGGGGACTACGCCGTCCCGTTCGGCCGCGATCTGCGCCCCGTCTTCGAAAAGGTCCTGACACACCTGCAGGACACGGTCGATCCCCGCTGCGTGGGGCGCTTTCTCCCCTCCCGGGAGAAAGCCCATCGTTTTGAACTCAAGGCCACCAGCGCGAAGACACCCCAACGGCCCGCCACCACGCCGGATCGGCGCATCAAACCCAGGCAGCTGCTCATCTTCGAGCTGAGGTGCCGGGACAAATGGCTGTATCTGATCGAGCCTACGCGGCGAAGCCGCAGCGAACGATTCCCCATCGGAATCGTCTATCGCACCGACTGGGTGGGCTTCCTGACTGGGGACATCGTGGACGTCGCGAGCGCCTTCGAATTCGCGATCCGGACCCGGCGCGGCTGGATCAATCATCTCTGTGAATTCCACTCTGTGCTTCGTGCCATTGGCGTTGACCATCCCCCTGCCGACCTCGGATGGGATGCCCGAGAGCCTGGTCTCGTCGACAGGCTGGTGGGAGCCATCGCCGGAGCGATCCAAGAGGACGACTAAACCTGATGACGGGCAACGCCCGCTACGGGCCGGCAGCGGCGTCCTCACGGGCGTGATCTGCCCGCTTGCGGTGCCGCTCTACTCCCCAGGAAATAAACGAGGTCATGCGAAGCAGAAGCCACGAGAGCATCAACAGCCCATTGTTATGGACGGCGTCACCGGTGAGTAAGCGATGGCTATACAGATTACGAAGGCTCAAACCGGCCTCCTCGGTCAGCCGTTGGGATTGAAGGCAGCAACCTCTCGGCGCCGGGAGTAGGGAGCACGCCCCTTGAAACGCGAATTGGGCATCCCCAAGCGATTGGGTGTCACCCCAGGCCAACGCCCCACCCCTTGGGGACGGCTGTCTCAGGCGGTGCGACGTCCGTGGGTTACCGTCATTCTGCAATTCGCCGACTCGGCCCCGGGAGGGCCCCATGAGCAGCAAACATCAGGTCATCTTCTACCCCGTCGGCAACGGCGATACCACCCAGATCGTGCTCGCCCTCGGGCGGCGCATCCTTTTCGACTTCTGCCACCGCTACAAGGCGGAGGACGAGGCAACGCCGGAGATTGATCTCAACAAACGACTCAAGGCCGACCTTGCTGCGGTCGATCGCGACTACTTCGACGTCGTTGCGTTCACCCATGCCGACGCCGACCACATCAGCGGCAGCACCGAGTTCTTCGAGTTGCAGCATGCCGCGCGATACCAAGGCGACGGGCGCATCAAGATCCGGCAGCTCTGGGTGCCGGCGGCGATGCTGTTGGAGGAAGCTACCCGGGAGCAGCAATCCGAAGAGTTCGTGCTCCTGCGACAGGAAGCCCGCCATCGCCTGCTCGAGGGACGCGACATCCTGGTGTTCTCCAAGCCCCAGGCGCTGATGGACTGGCTGGAGCCGCTGCTCAGGGCCCGGGGCGAGTCGCCCTCGGCACGCGACCACCTGTTCGTCGATGCCGGCACGCTGGTCCCGGGTTTCTCGCTCGCCGTGGACGAGGTTGAATTCTTCTGCCACTCGCCCTTCATCAAGCATTGCGACGACGGCGACATCATCCGCAACTCTGCCGCGCTCGTGTTCAACGTGCGCTTTGAGGTGGACGGCGCGTACTACGACTATCTCGAGGTGGGCGACGCCGAGTACGGCGATATGGAAGAGATCATCGAAATCAGCCGATACCACGGCAATGAAGACCGGCTTGAATGGGACCTCTTCAACATCCCCCACCACTGCAGCTACCGGGCCCTGGCGGACGAGAAAGGCGATCAGGAAACCACGCCGACGCCGCTGGTAAAGGACTTGTTGCGCAAGGGACGGGCCGATTCTTACATTGTCAGCTGCAGCAAGCCGGTGCCTGACATCGCCGAGTCGTACCACCAGACGCAGCCCCCTCACATCCAGGCGCGCAAGGCGTACGAGCGCTACCTGCGCGAAGTTGGCGGGCGTTCCTTCCTGGTGACCATGGAAGAGCCGAACGCCTACAAGCCGCAGCCCATCGTTTTTGACATCGAACGCGGCGGCATCACTTGGCAACGCGCTACGACGCTTGGCGCCGCCGCAATCATCGCCTCGCGGCCGCCGCGCGCAGGTCGCGGCTGAAGTGGAGTTCTACACGCTGGACCTAGGTAAGGTACTCGCGGGTCCGGAAGCTCTGACCTTGGCACGCGCCATCGCCCTCCAGGAAGCGATGTTGCGCCACCGCGACTTCGTACCCGTAGGCTGGTTGCGGTTCCCGCCTAAGGACCGCGTGGCCCGCGAGGCCGTGCTTGTCGACGTCCAGACCCACGGCGTGCCAAAGCACAATGCGTACGGCCTGAAGTTCCAGGAGCGACTCGCGATCGTGGTCACCGACGAACCTGGCGCGCTTCCCATGGTGTACGCATTGCGCAAGGGGTTTCCGCGCCTTGCGCACCAGCACCAGGAGCCGCAGGGCTCCCCCGCGCAGCTGTGTCTGTACTTTGAACCCCCGGAGACCGTGCTGCGCACGTGGACGCCGCAGCAGTTCCTCCGCCGCATCCAGTGGTGGATGGAAAAGAACGCACGCGGCGAACTGCACTTGGCGGACCAGCCGCTTGACCGTCTGTTTTTCACCTCGAAGTACGAGCTGGTGTTGCCGTGGAACTTCGATGCACTTGTCAGCCAGGGCACGAAGTTCATGCTGGTTCGTGCCGCCAGCCGGCCCGACGGCGGCGACACCCTGCGCCTGACCCCCAAGACTTCCGAAGCGCGTGCGACCGGCCTGCTGGTGGATCTCACCTTGTCGCCGATCGTCGGCGGCGCCGTCGAGTTGAATCCGGCTACGCTCGGTCAACTTGAGGACTTGGTCGTGATGCGCGGGGCATCGCTGCTTTCGGCGTTGACACCTCAGCTCCAAGCCTTGGTCGATGCGCAGGGGGTCGTCACTCCCACCGAGAACGCATTCACCGTCATCTTGCTCCATGTTCCTTTGTGCCGCGAGGAAGGTGCCGCTCCAGAGCGCATCGATCATCGCGCATTCGTGCTGACGGAGGATGCGCTGGAAATCGGCCTAGCCACCGGAGCGTTGATGCGCCACGAGGGCAAGATCTTCAGCGCCATCGGTGTTCTCGGCCAACAGCCGCCAACGACCTGGCGTGACCTGCTCGTGCAGCCCCTGGAGGTCCTCAACGAGAACACGCCCCACCTTGCCCGCGCCCAGTCTGGCTTGGCCTCCAACGACGATCCCTCGGGCGTACTCGTCGGTGCGGGATCGCTGGGAAGCGCGCTCGCGATGCTGTGGGGCCGCGCGGGATACGGCCTGTGGACGGTCGTAGATAAGGATCACATTCGTCCTCACAACTTGTCGCGTCATACCGCGGAAGCAGATCAAATCGGCCAATCGAAGGCCGCGGCCGTCGCCCTGTTGCAGGCGTGGGCCGACCATGGAGCCGGTCCGATGACTTCGCTGGTGGCGAGCGCCAGCGATCCGCAGCGCAAGGACGTCCTTGGGGCCCTGCGGACGGCCGACTGGGTCGTCGATGCATCGGCGTCGCTGGATTACCCCCGGTACGCGAGCACCCTGGAAGGTGTGGCGCGACATGTGTCTGCCTTCTTCACGCCCAGCGCCGGCAGCGCGATTGCCTTGGTAGAAGATGTGGCGAGATCGATCCGCTTGCGAACCCTTGAGGCGCAGTACTACCGCGCCATCATTCAAAGCGACTGGGGTCGCGAGCATCTGGGAGGCCACCTCGGTGCATTCTGGAGCGGCGCGGGGTGTCGTGATATATCCATGGTGCTGCCCTATTCGCGGGTGATGCTCATGGCAAGCCTACTGGCCGACGATCTGCCCCGCTTCAGGGCGCAAGAGGGCGCGGCGATCCGGGTTTGGAACCGCCGGGCGGATGGCGGCGTGGACGTCCACGACGTCCCGACCTTCCAGGAGCGATCGTTTGAGGTCGGAGACCTGCAGGTTTATCTGGATGCCGGCCTGGAGCAGGAACTTCGCACTTTGCGCATTGGTGCCCTACCGAACGAGACTGGCGGGGTACTGCTGGGCTACTACGACTTCACCGTCCGGGCGCTGGTCCTGGTGGCCGCGCTTCCGGCGCCGGCCGACAGCACCAGTACGGCAGGATCGTTCGAACGTGGTGTCGACGGTCTGAAGGAGGCCGTCGGGGAGGCATCGCGCCGCACAGCCGGGGTCGTCGGGTATGTCGGTGAATGGCACAGCCACCCTCGGGGCCACTCGGCGGCGCCCAGCTCGGACGACGTGTACCAACTGATCCACCTGGCATTGGGCATGGATGCAGATGGCCTGCCCGGGGTGCAGCTGATCGTCGGCGAGAACGACATCCGGGTGCTCTCGGGAGCCGTCGGCTAATGCGGTGGCCTCCGACGAAAGACATCGCCCTCGTGCTCTCTGGCGGAGGGATCCGCGCCATGGCCTTTCACCTCGGCGTGCTGCGTCGCATGGCAGAGCAGGGCCTCCTCGAGCGCGTCTCGCATCTGTCGAGCGTGTCTGGCGGCAGCCTCATCGTCGGCCTGGTGCTGTTGGAGAACGACCTCAAATGGCCGAGCTCGCAGGCGTTTCTCGATGAGATTCTGCCTAGGTTGCGAGTCAGTCTCTCTCGACGAAGCTTGCAGTGGGGCGCCCTCCGGCAATTGGTCCGACCGCGGAACTGGCGCTTCATCGCCTCGCGCGCCAACCTGCTCGCGGCGGCGCTAAAGCACGAGTGGGGCGCCAAGATGCCCCTAGGGGACCTGCCCGCATGCCCGGAATGGTCCATCAACGGCACCAATGCCGAGAATGGTCGTCGATTCCGCTTTAAACGCCATGATCTCGGCGACTATCTCACCGGCTACGCGGATGCGCGGCGCTATCCGTTCGCGGACGCGATGGCGGTTTCCGCGGCGTTCCCGGGCGGCTTCGGCCCGCTGAGTATTGAGACGAGCAAGTTCACCTGGAACAAGCGCGAATGGGATGCCCCGAAGGGGAGCGAAGCCCCGGTGCCACCGCTCTTTCAAACGATCCATCTATACGACGGCGGGGTCTACGACAACCTCGGCCTTGAGCCGTACTTCGATGCCGGACGTAACGCCGCCAAGGTGGAAGACCTTTACATCCTGGTCTCCGATGCCGGGCTTCCCCTTGGTAGCAATGCCCTCGGCCGCGCAATCAATCCTTTCCGTCTCAAGCGCGTGGCCGACATCATGTCTGACCAAGCTCGCGCACTGCGGGTGCGAACGTTCGTAAATTACATACAGCAAGCCCCCGAGCGAGGGGGCTTCGTATTCATTGGCTGCCAAGTACAGGGGATGGACGCGGCCCTGGCGGATCGCGCCAAGGCCTTCCCCACGACGCTTCGTCGCCTCAACTTGACGGAGTTCGACGACTTGGTGCGCCACGGCGCAGAAGCCGCCGAAAACGGCCTGGGGGCTTAGTGGGCTGGGGCGGAATAACCACTGCGTGCCTGCACGGACGAACATCCGACACAGGTGCGCACAGGACTGGAAAGTCTAGTCCCGGGGTCGGACACGTGGGAACCGAGGATCGCAACCATTGCTGCGACCGGCCTACTGCCTAACCCGGGGTGACACTTGAGGGATTCCCCAACTGTTCGTTGGATTGGCCCCGATAGCCTGCTCTAAAGGACAAACCTGGGATTCAGGGAGGAACCGATTTGCTTCCGAATTAGCAGATAGGCGGCAAGTGGAACTCACATGGCCGGAATTGCCGCGGAAGCCGTAACTTGAAAGTGGGAGGTCACAGACCCGAAGCTCCGCAGCAGTTGTGCCTAAAGTCGATGCCTGAGCTGCGCACACAACTGACGCACGGACTGATTGAACCATCGAAGCAGGGGAAAGGGATGGACTTTGAGATTGACTTCTTGCCCGTAGGGGAAGGGTCTGGGGATGCCATCGTAATTAGGTACGGCGAGGCTGGTACCGGATATTGGCTACATGTTGTCGATGGCGGTAGCACAAAAACTGCTCAGACAATCATCAATCACATAGACACGTACTATCCAGGCTATCGCATCAACCACATGGTGCTTTCGCATGCGGACAACGATCACGCAGCTGGCCTGGTGGGGGTGATGGAGAGGTTTGAAGTCGAGCATTTGTGGATGAACCGACCATGGCTCTACGCTGACCAGATTCTTCACCATTTCCACGGAAACTTCACGCTCCAAGGGCTGATTGACGACATCAAAGAGCGGCATCCATACCTGGTTGAAATTGAGACGCTAGCAACTCGCAAGGGCACCGTCATTCACGAAGTGTTTCAGGGGCAAGTGATCGGAGCGTTCACAGTCCTTTCGCCGACCAAGGACCGCTATGTCAACTCGATACCAGATTTCGGGAAGACACCGGACAGATACACAACCGAAGCGACGGCTTCACTCTCCGTGCCACTGCTTAAGTCCTTGCTCGCCCAAGCCAAGAGAGTTCTTGAGACCTGGGACATTGAAACACTTGCGAACAACTCGGTGACAAGTGCATCCAACGAAAGTAGCGTTGTGCAGTACTCCGCGCTCGATGGAGATGCTGTCCTGCTAACGGCCGACGTCGGCCCCTTGGGGTTAACGGAAGCCGCCGATTACGGTCATCAGCTTGGCCTCGCTAGGCCAGTATTCGTGCAGGTCCCACACCATGGAAGCAGGCGCAACGTTACCCCTTCTGTCCTGGATCGGTGGCTCGGACCAAAGCGGACCAAGGGGACAATCATCGGGTCCGCAATTTGCTCAGTGGGGTCAAGCAAGACTGAATATCCCCGAGCTCAAGTCACAAACGCATTCATGCGGCGAGGATTCGCGGTTTTCTCGACTCGAGAAAAATGGCTGTCATGGTCAAAAGGCGGCGGCCATGCTGGTGCAGTTCCGGCAACTGCGGAACCCTTCGCTGATGAAGTGGAAGCGCCTTGATGGAGCCAACTAAGTTCTTTGACGCGTACTCCATCCGTGCACGGCTTTTCCCGGCCGTCATCGCGGCAGCTCCGGCGCTTGCAGCCATTGCATTGCTGGTTTCATGGAGCACACTTGGATTATCTAACGCCATCGCGTCTATTGGCATGCTTGCGCTCATGTTCGCGATCGCGGACCTTTCGCGCGCACGCGGCCGAAAGCTCGAGCGCCGACTATATGCTGACCATGGCGGCCTGCCATCGATCACCATGTTTCGGAGAAGTGACAAAACCATAGATTCTGGTTTGAAGGATCGGTACCGAACATTCTTGGCCGACCAGCTCGGGGTACAAGCGCCCGATGCAGAGGTTGAGCTGCTGGATAAGTCGGCCGCAGATGGCTTCTACGATCAGTGTGGGGCGTGGCTCCGCCAGAACACTCGCGATTCGAAGCGGTTCTCCATCCTATTCGCGGAAAACATTACGTATGGGTTTCGCAGGAATCTTCTTGGCGTCAAAACTATCGCGCTATGGCTAAACGCCATCGTCGTCGGCGTTTGCCTGCTGTTTCTCTGGCGATTGGGATTCGATACAGCTGGCCCTGTAGGTAGCAGGGTGGGCTTGGTTTTGATCGTTGCGGTCGCACACGCTGGCTATATGCTTCTTGCCGTCACACGAGGGGCTGTCTGGGATGCTTCTCAAGCTTATGGCCGGGAACTGATACTTAGCTGCGAGTCCTTTCTTGCTCAACCTAAGGATGCACGTTAGGCGAGTTGATAACGATCTCGTGCAGGCCAAATCATTCGTTACGTCAGCACGCGCACACGCTGTATTGATACTGCGTTTGTGGAGGTCCATTTCATGCCAAAGAACATCTTGATTTTTGCGGATGGTACCGGACAAGCCGGCGGAGTCCGTCCGGACCAGCAACTGAGCAACATCTACAAGCTGTATCGCGCTACTCGTGTGGGGCCGGACAGTCCAATTGACCCCGCCGAACAGGTGGCGTTCTACGACCCGGGGCTCGGTACAGCCATGGCGGGTGGCGATATTCGCCTGAGCCTGTGGCAGAGGCTGAAATCGATTGCAGGTTTGGCCGTAGGACTCGGCTTCAGCAGCAACGTTATCGAATGCTATGAGGCCATCCTGAAGCGATATGAGCCTGGAGACAGGATTTTTCTTTTCGGATTCAGCCGAGGCGGCTACACCGTGCGCTCTCTGGCAAATGTACTCAATCTGTGTGGCGTACCGACGACAGACGGGCAAGGGAGGCCGCTGCCTCGAGCAGGGCGGAAGCTTCGCGCAATAGCCAAGGAGGCCGTCGTACGCGTATATGAGCATGGCGCCGGAAGACCGCGGAATAAGTATGAGGCCCAGCGAGAGGCATTGGCGCATCGCTTCCGCCTGAAGTACCAGGCTGGAGAGAACTCCGCCCGAGGCGACGTGTATCCGGAGTTCATCGGCGTGTTTGATGCGGTTGCGGCACTCGGGTTGCCTTGGCCGGCACGGATTGCCTTGGGATCTGCAGGCATGATCGCGATGGCCGTTGTCACAGCCGCCCTCAGCTGGATCAGCTCTGCGTGGTTGGAGTGGAACTTCGAGGCTGTCTTTGGCGCTCTTCTGGGTGCCGGCTTGCTCGGCGTAGCGTTTACCTACATCCACTCCACAATCCGATGGCTGCCATCAGACGTCCATGGAATGGGCTCTCGTTGGCATTTTGCGTTGTGGAACTCGGATAACTACGATCGATTCCTCGATCCTCGAATACCGCAAGTCCGACACGCCTTGGCGATCGATGAGACGCGGTCGCAGTTCGGGCGCGTGACGTGGGGCGGAACGCTCAATAGGCAACAAGCTGAAGAGAAGAGGTTCAAGCAACGATGGTTTGCCGGCAATCACTCTGACGTCGGCGGAAGCTATCCGGAGGACGAGTCGCGGCTGTCGGATGTTGCGCTGATGTGGATGGCTAGCGAGGCAGTAGCACTGACTCATCCGCTACTGGTCGATTGGAGCAAGCTCCATCTGCACCCAGATCCGCACGGCACCCAGCACTCCGAGATATTTTCCCAGCAGCAAGGTCCTTGGTGGGCGCGAATAGTTCCCTGGCCCAACGAGCCTCGCCAGATCAACCCCGAGGCAGAACTGGATCCGTCGGTATATGAGCGTTTTAATGCCACCTGCATACTAGATTGCGATCGAAAGATCCCCTATCGCCCGGAAGCGTTGCGCCATCATCTCAGCGTGCAGCACTACTACCCATAGCCGGCAGCAGCACAGGCAGAACAGTGCTGGCCATGGACTTGTCTATACATTGCATCTTGACCAAAAAGTGACCCGATGAAGAAGTCGTTGGCGCCAAGGAGATTCGAGTGAGCGTAATAAAGAGCTTTGCCGTGGGTAATGGGGACATGTTCTACATCATCCATGGGTCAGACAACTTTACGGTCATCGACTGTGACCTTAGTGACCAGAACGCTGCGACGATTATTGATGAGATCAAGACTCAGTCTGCAAGCAAAGGTATCTATCGCTTCATCTGTACGCATCCGGATGAGGACCATTTCGGCGGCCTTCATTTACTTGATGACGCCTGGCCGATACGGAACTTCTACGTGGTAAAAAATCAAGCGGTCAAGGACACAGATACGAAATCCTTCAAGCGCTATTGCCAACTGCGCGACGACGCCAAGAAGGCCTTCTATATTTCGAAGGGATGCGTGCGCAAGTGGATGAATCAAGGTGACGATTCAAGGGGGTCGTCAGGGATCAGTGTGCTCTGGCCGGATCTTGACAATGCTTGGTTCAAAGAGGCGCTTGCGGCCTGTGACGCGGGCGAAAGCTACAACAACACCTCGGCAGTGCTTCGATACTCCATCGGCAATACCAGTGTGATGTGGCTGGGCGACCTGGAGACTGAGTTCATGGAGGACATTACCGAGGACATCGATCTAAAGAAGACAACTGTCGTCTTCGCTGCTCATCATGGGCGTGACTCGGGAAAGATTCCGCATTCGTGGCTTGAAAAGCTCGATCCGCAGATAATCATTCTCGGAGAAGCTCCGTCGCGCCACCTCAATTACTACACTGGCTATCAGACCATTACACAGAATTCGGCCGGTGATATCACTATGGAATGCGATGCCGATCAGATCCACTTCTTCGTGAGCAATCCCAACTATGAAGGACCCGAGCTCGACGATCGGAAGGTCGATGGTCCCGATAACTATTTGGGGAGCCTCACGGCTGAGACCAAGTACACGCTGTGAACCCGACGTCCCGCGGCCCGCGGGCAGGTGACGCGGATGCTGGACGTCCGGCCCCACCTAAGGGTGACCATGTGCTTCCCGTCCGAGAGCCGAATTCTAGCCGCTCTATCTCTACTCCCCAGCGCAAATATGTCTGGTCGAAAGGGGGGAGGTAGCGCCGTTCCAGCAGGCTGCGGCGTAACACTCCAGCCGCCGTCCGTGCCAACACCGCGCCCCCCGAGGAGCCACCATGGCCCGCCTTACGCTTCAAGAGAAAATTGACACGGTCACTCGGCTGCACACCGTCCATGAGTCCCTGGGCGAAGTGGATCCGGACGTGATCCAGCTCCAGCATGATGTCGATGAGCTGCTAGCGCGAGGACTCTGGCTGCTGTCTACGGAAGCTAATGGCCCGTGACGACGAACGAGGGCTCTCGTAAGGATCAGCGCCCGCCACACCGGGATTGGCATGGGTCACACCAGGAGTGGGGCTATCGACCCCAGGCATTCCGTTGGGAAGGCCATAAACTGGTCGGCATCAACTTCATTCCGCTGGCGCGGGAGATGCGGGCTTGGCTGAAGCAGGAAGGTCAACTGCCGCTGCTGTCGAATGCGGACGTCACGACCAAAGGCGGGTACACCAACCCCTTCACGTTTAGCGGCGGGTCGATAGCCCTGATCCTAGCCCGGGTTGTGAACGCCTACTATGATTACTGCACGGTGCCCTCGGCGCAGGACGACCCGATCGATGCCGAAATCGAGCGGCTCAGGCTGTACAACGAGGTGGTCCTCTACACCGCACGAATGTGCGAAACCACGATCAAGCAGCTGCTCTACTGCACCCAGTTTCCCGAATCTAGATACATGAAGAAGGCACTGGGACAACTGCTGGAGGCGCCTTGCACCACGTGCAAAAAAGAGAACGGTAAGAAGCCGCACTTGATCTCCCTGGTAGGCTCACTGGCGCACCCCTTCCATCTGTGCCTAGAGTTCGATCATTGCGCCATGGACCACATGGCGCTCGTCAACACGTTGAGGAACTCACAGGCCGCGCATTCGGGTATTCAAACCTTGAACATCCGATCCGCTGATGCGTCCAAGGCGGACCTTCGTGAGGGTTGCGACGAGGTTATGCAGGGATTCATCCACATGCTGTCGCACTTGGAAAAGGTCGAGGAGGCGATGTTGGACGACCTGGCAAAAAAGGGGGCGGCGATAGAACTCCTGCGGCGCAACGGTCTTCCCGCGGAGGAGGCCAACTTTCGCCTGATGCCTGGCGAACCCTTCCACCATGATGCCAGGGCAGAACCACCTCCGCCCTAGGACCGCGTGCTGGCAGCCGGCGATCTGCCGTGGTCAGCTCATTCGTCCCGCCCGGCTCGGCGATTGCTCAATGGGGCAAGGAACAACTGGATCGCTGCGAGTTCGTCTACTGTCTGATGTTTCTCCTTAACTATGCGTTCCAACTCTGCTCGGAGCCAGTTCGTATCGAAGAGGTCGAAGTTGTTGCCGACGTGCGCAACTCCTCATGTGAATGCCTTGCCACCCGGGCCGTTCCCAGATTGACTGGAAAAGTACAGGGTTGCGGCAGCGCCCACCCGTAGGGGCGCGAAGCCGGCAATGGGGTCCTCAAAACTGCTTGAGAACTCTTCAACTAATCTGATCCCGGGCACATGCATTCTGAGCGCTCAGTGAATACGACGGACACCCAGGAGCGCAGCATGGCGGCAACGCTAGTCACCCACGACCTCACCCCCCCCTGGCAGAGGCATGCGGATCTCCTGGAGTTCCTGAAGAAGAACTTTGGCTGGGCCTGACTTTCGGAATCGCCCTATGCCATCTCGACCAACAAGACGCAGGCGCAGGGGTGCGCGCAACTTTGGACTGCGCCACCACCGTCCCGTCGTGCGGTCGCTAATCTTCGAGCGTCCGGGCGGTGCTCGAACTGCCGTTGACCTGGAAAGGCCCTAACCAATTTGCGAGGACGTGGGATGGAAGTAGCAACATCGTCGGTGCGCTCAAGGCTTTCGGCATCCCTTCGCGCGTGGTGGGAAACCGCATCGCGACCGCTGCGCATCTTTACCGTCGGTGGGAGCACGGTGGGGGTCTCAGCACTCCTGATCCAGGTCTCGGGCCCGGACCGGCTGATCTTTGGGCTGATGGCCGCGGGCGGGATTATGTTGACGGCAGCGTTCCTGCTCGACCTCTACCACGCGGCGCTACGTGCCTGGGAGTGGCCGCTGGGCAAGATCGTCGGCACCTTGGGCGCGACCATGGTTGTTGCGGTCTCCATGGCGCTAGCTTCTGTGACGGTGAAAGAAGCGACAGGCATTGATCCCGAGCACCTGAGTTATGCCGTCACTTTCCTGGCGCCATTGATGGCTGGGTTCCTGCTTACCGCGGGAACCATGCTGGTGGTCGTGGGCGTGTTCGTTTGGTTTGTCATCGAGAGCGTTTGGGGCGTACTGCGCTGGCGGTTTGGCTCGGGAACCGACGCCAAACCGGTGAACACGGACAAGGTGCTCATCCGCCTGGTCGGTGTCTTTGCGTTGGCGCTGACCACCGCAGTTATTTTCGACATCGGCCAGCACTCCTACAACGGGGTGTTGACCACGACCGCCCGCCGCTTCACGTACCATTTTGAAATGTATCCCAACGATGCCTGCGCCTTCGGTGGCGAGCGCGTCCGTCGTCTCACGGACGACATGGTTGCGGTCGGCCGGAGCACGGATCAGGGGTTGGTGTTTGAGCAGCGACCCTGTGCGTTGGGAGAGACCGCCCAAGGCACCTTGGGCCGGGAGTCGGCTGGAACCGACCCTGCGCCCGAGGCGGCGACGAACCCGCCCGATGGCCGCGTCGACGGTGATGAGGCGTTGTAACTGAGAAGTGCCCCGGGCCGCCCTCGATGGGTGGGCGGGCCTAGGCTCATTTGGAGGAAGTCGACATGACGGGATCGAGCGGGAGTGGTTACGGGGGCGGATTTCGCGACACGGCCGTGGCCTGCGACGCCTTGGTGATCGAAACACAGATCAGCTCGCCCAAGGCCGACGTGATCAAGGATCTGGTCCGGGGCGCCATCCTCAACGTCGCATTGGCCCAAGTCGGTGGCGTCAGCACGGTGGTGCTCACACACCAGGGCCAGGTGGCCGGCGGCATCGCCGATCCGAGCGTCCAGCGGCTGCGCGAATGCCTGACACAGGGCACCCAGTACACCGCGACCGTGCGCACCGTGAACGGCGGCTTGGTGACGGTGCGCATCGCCCCGGTCCCGGGCACCTGAGCGCGCTTCCGGTGATCGAGGTCGTCGGCGGCGTCTACCGCGAGCTTTGCATGCACCCCCGCTGGGACCGCTACCTGGGTTCCGCGGGCCGAGGCGCCAGCGTCATCGCCGCACTGGGCGGGGAGACACGACTGCATTGCTGCCTGTGTGACCTGTCTGGTCCCATCATCGAAGGCGCCGCAGCCCTCGAGGGGTTCGAGTTGCGGGCCACGGCCGTAGCCGATGTCGCCGGATTCCACTACACCCATTGGCTCTCCAGGCCCGTTATCCACCGGCCTCCCACGCCGCCACCAACACTCCTGGTGGAGGCCGAGCGGGTCCTGCAGTTCGGTATGCTGGAGACGCAGGCCACGGTGCACGCCAAACAGGTTGTCTACGACCCGCAGAACGTCGAGCACCCGGAATCGTTCCGTGCCTCGGGCTCCACCGCCGAGCGTCTTGCCTTGGTGATCAATCGCCACGAGGCAACGGCGCTGCTGGGGCGTGCCGATACCCCGGAGCGAATGGCCGAGGCCTTGGCCCAGCAAGAGAATGCCGAGGTGGTGGTGATCAAGCGCGGCCCCTTGGGGGCCTTGGTGTGGGATCAGGGGCGGGTTCACCATGTTCCGGCCTACGACACGCTGGGCGTGTGGAAGATCGGCAGCGGCGACGTGTTCGCGGCGACGTTCGCTCACGCCTGGATGGCATTGGGGCTGGACCCCGTCGGCGCCGCGGACCAAGCCTCTCGTGCCACGGCCTACTACTGTGAGAACCGCATCTTTGCGACGGCCCCCACGCTGGCCAAGTTCAGCCCGATGGCGCTGACGGCATCCGAACGGTTCCGAGACGGGTGGCGACCGACCGTGTACCTTGCCGGCCCGTTCTTCACCCTCGCCCAGCTCTGGGTGGTGACCCAAGCGCGTGAGGCGCTGCAGCAGATGGGCCTGAAGGTGTTCTCGCCGTACCACGACGTCGGCCACGGCTCGGCGGAAGACGTGGTCGACAAGGATCTTCAGGCGATCAAGGACTGCGACCTGGTGTTGGCCATCGTGGATGGCCTGGATGCGGGCACGCTGTACGAGATCGGTTACGCCCGGGCCCTCGACCGGCCCGTCGTTGTGTACTGCGAGCAGGAGAAGCGCGAGGACCTGAAGATGATGGAAGGTTCGGCGTGTCACCTAGTCGCCGATTTCACGTCCGCCATCTATCGCACGGTCTGGGTGGGAGCGGCGTTGTGACGCAAGCGCTGCTTCTCTCGGGAGGTATGGACTCCATTTCTGTGGCGTGGTGGCTTCGGCCCGCTCTGGCGTTGACGATCGACTACGGCCAACTCGCCGCGGCCGCGGAGATCCAGGCCGCGCGGGCGGTCTGTCTCCAACTGGAGATACCCCACGAGGTCATCACCGTGGATTGCCGTGCCCTGGGTTCGGGCGATATGGCCGGACAGCCCGCCGATGAATTGGCCCCGGCCAGCGACTGGTGGCCCTACCGCAACCAGTTGCTGATCACCCTGGCCGGCATGCGCGCGGTATCGCGCGGCGCCGAAGCGTTGCTCGTGGGCGCCGTGGCCTCTGACGGTACACATCAAGACGGCACTCCCGCTTTTATGGCGGCCATGGATCAGGTCATGCGGGTGCAAGAGGGCGGACTGACCGTGCGCGCACCAGCCATCGGCCTGACCACTGTGGAGCTGGTGCGGCAATCGGGCATTCCACGCTCGCTGCTCGCTTGGGCGCACAGCTGTCATCGCTCGCACGTTGCCTGCGGCCAGTGCCGCGGTTGCAACAAGTACTTCGAGGTATGGCGGGAGCTCGGCGATGACGTGGACTCCACTGCCTGAGCCGCGGCCACGGCCGCAGGTCCAGCCTTACACGCCGTATGTGTGGCCCCATGGCACCTTCGTGGCCCTCCCGCAGCCTGCCGAAGGCGGCGGCCCCCCGATGTTTGAGGCGCTGGCGCAGCGGCGCAGTGTCCGGGAGCTCAAGGCCTTGCCGGTCGAATCACTCGGAGCGCTGCTCTGGCACAGCCAGCGCCGTCTCGCGTGGGCCCCGTCTCCCTTGGGGTTCGAGCTCGAGCGTCGGCCCGCACCGTCGGGAGGAGCAATCCATCCCATCCACGTGCTCGCATTTGATCCGCAGACCGGCGCGTGGGGGCGGTACGACGGTGTCCGTCATGGTCTGCACGATCTCGCGGACCAGATGCCGATGCTAGAAGGCCTCGTCGAGCAGGCGCGATCGATCGTGGCTGACCCGGAGGCGACGCTGCTCTGGTTGGTGGCAGAGCCGGGCAAGACGGAAGCCAAGTACGAGAATGCGCAGAGCGTCGTGTGGCGAGACGCTGGGGTGCTCCAGGGCTATCTGGTGGCGGTCGCCGCCGGCTTGGGCCTGGGCACGTGCCTGCTCGGCATGACCGGCCAGGCCTGGGCAGCGCGCTTAGCGGATCAGGGCCAGCTGGCGGGCGTGGGGGTGCTCTGGGTTGGCCGGCGGCCGTGACGGCGCGTGCCGAGCCTTGAAGGCGCTCTCCGGCATCGCAGAGAGGATCTGCGCAACTGAGTTCCGCGACGCCATCATCTCGTACCACATCAACGCATCGAGCTCAGAGGCGCGGACGCCCAGCCCCGCGCTGAACGCCAGGAACTGATCCTCCAGTTCGCGGTAGTGACGCTCGACCGTCAGCTCGGCATCGAAAAACCCGGCAAGCACGCCGGCGCGCAGGATATGGATGTCCAGGATCGCCACATCATCAGCGTCCAGCCAATTGCGGGCGACCCACGATGCGGTCTTGAAACCGATGCCGGGAATCTTGGTGAGCCAGTCGCGCAGGATGCGCCCAGACTGCTGAGGCGCGGCCTCCGCGGCCAAGGTCTCCAGGGCGGCCGACAGGTACCGGGCCTTCTGGCCGGCGAAGCGGTAGCGGATGGAGCGGTCTTCCATCGGCATGGGCTCGGAGAGCCACGCGAGGAGTGTCTCCGCCGGCGGCGGCTGGTCAGCGAAGGCGCCGCGGCGGCGCAGGTGCTCGAAGGCCACAACACCGACTTTGGCAGGTATGCCGTGCCCGCCTAGCAGGCAGGCGCCGACTTCTTCCTTGAGGCTGGTCCCCAGGCGATAGCGGATGGCATTGCGCTCAATGCGGCGAGCCATGACCTGGTAGGCCCAGTAGGCCGGAGTGGGGAAGGCGGCGACGTCGCCCCAACGGACGCCCGGCATCACTTCAGCCTCCGGCTCCGGAAGCTCGATGTTGACGTTCACCGATCCCAGCATCACGCAAGCGCGCTGCATGGCTTCTCCCCACACCTTCCGGCAATTCCGTTGCCTCTCACCGCCCGGCCATCACAACGCGCGGGCGGCGCCAGGACCATCCTCGCATGCCGAATCGAGTCCGGCAGCGGAGGGCTCTTTCGCTCTTGCACAGTCTATTGCAAGTTTGCACAATGTCAACATGAATCGAGACCGTTACCTGCAGCTCATTGCGCGACTTTTGTCAGCCCGAGTCATCACGCAAACCGCCATTGGCGAGGCTTTGGACATCCATCCGTCCCAGGTCAGCCGCATCTGCGCAGGCGACTTCAAGCGGCTGGACGGCAATGCACTGCGGGTATGCAAATATGCACAGCAAGTTGCAGCCAGGACCCAGGCGGGGCGCGGACCCGGCAGGGTGGCCGGGGAGCTGGAGGGAAAGCTCACCCAACTGCTCGTGGCCAGTCCCGATGCCGCATTGGCGGTCGGCGCCCTCATTGATGCTCTGCTGGCGACCTCCCCTGCGGATACCGCCGCGGCTGGCGCCTGAGGCGCGTCGCGCCCTGCATCGGCGCCGCCAGCGCTAGCTCTCGCTTGGGGTCCGCCGATAGAAGGGCGCAGGGTTCAGCGCCAGCTTCCAGTCGGGAACCGGGTTCTCGGGAAGCAAGGCCATTAGGCTCAACGGGACGGTGGTCAACTGGGGCTGGGACTGCAGTTCAGCCAGGATCGCCCGACAGGCGCGGTCTGCCTGGGCCTTGGACGTTGTGACGGCGACCACCCAGTTGGGGTGATCCAGATGGGGCTCAAGCCGCATGTCGACCAGGTAGGCCTCTTCCACGTAGGGAAGCTTGGCCAGGATCTGCCGAAAGGTAGCGAGCAGCGCGTCGGGAACATCCACGGGATGATCCACGGCAATCTTCGGCCCACCCGCGTAGTCGTCAGTCTCCACGACGGCCATTGTCCCGTTCGCGAGGAGCACGCGAACCTCTTCGGGGTAGAGCTTGCACCAGTGGTTGTTGGGATTGAGGATGAGGGTGGCGCCGAGCGAGAGCTCGAAGAGCTGTCGACCACTCAACTCCACGATCCGGACGCGACCACGGCCTGCGGCCTTGGCCTTTCCCATGTCGGAAAAGAAGGGAAGTAACAGCTCTCCGTCCGGGGCATTGAACTGGATGAGCCGAAGACGACCGGTCGTGTCAGCCAACGGCGCGTGGGCAAACACGCGCGCGTCGAGCAGTGCTCGGAAGAACTCCGGCTCCAATCGCTTGTCTGCGATCGATGCCTCGAGCAAACGATTGAGTTGCGACGAAGGAGTGCGCATACGCCGAGCACGAGCAAGCAACTAGGGGCCCATATTTTCGCGCAACCTGTCCAGCTGCGGGAGTGGTCCGCTGCATTACCCAGTCGCACGCACTTGTGACTTCGCGCCTTGATCTTTTCTTTGTGTTCAGTTTCATTCACGACTACGCCAACGGATTGCTGCGGCAGTACCTGCCGCACGGAACGGACCTGTCGGTCCATTCCCAAGCCGCGCTAAACAAGATTGCATTAAGCTCGTATCAGCGTCCCAGGGAAACCTTGGGCTTCAGAACGCCGGCCTATCGGCTGAGCGAGTGTGTTGCGTCGACCGATTGAGACTGCCGTCTGTTGAAAACAACAAAGTCCGTTGGTGTCTATGAAGCCCGGGGCGATTCAGGGATGGCACGGCTTTGCGTCTTCTTGCTGCTTATGCTGGCCGGCTGCAGCCAGACGACGAGGCCCGATTTTGCGCGGCTCTACGCTGATACAGGCAGCCAACAGCCCCCCGTGGTCGTCATACATGGCGTGCTTGGCGCGCGCCTGGCCGATTCCGAAGGCCGCGAGCGCTGGCCGGGTGGCGTGGGTCGGCTAGCCCTGTCGGACTACGACGATCTCGCCCTGCCGATCGACCCGGTAAGCCTGCGGCCGCGCGACGATGGCCTGCGGCCCACCGACATCTTCGAGGGTGCCGCCGGGCTCGATTTCTACGGAGCCCTGCTGCGCACCCTTGAACAGGGTGGCGGTTACCGCCGCGCCAAGGTTGGCGCGCCGCCGCCGGCCGGCCGGCACTACTACGTCTTCACCTACGATTGGCGGCAGGACAACATCGACAGCGTCCGTGCGCTGGATGCGCTGCTTGCGCGGATTCGCGCCGACCACGGCGATCCTGGCCTGCAGGTCGACCTGATCGCACATTCCAACGGCGGATTGATCGCCCGCTACTACGCCCGCTATGGCGCCGTCGACCTGCTGGACGGCAATCAGTTCGTCGTCACGCAGGCCGGAGCCCTGCGGATTCGCAGGATGGTCCTGCTCGGCACGCCGAACTTCGGTTCGGTCGGTGCGCTGCACGGCATGATCGTAGGCCGGAAAGTGGTCTTCGGGAGCATGATGCCCGAAGTCCTCATGACCATGCCGTCGCTCTACCAGCTGTTCCCGCATGCGCTCAACACTTGGCTGATTGGCCACGACGGCCGGCCACTGGACAGGGATCTTTTCGATGTCACGATCTGGCGCCGGTTCGAATGGGCGGTGTTCGACCCCGAGGTGCGCGCGCGCATCCGCAAGCATCATTCCGGGGACGATCCCGAACGGTACCTTGCCACGCTGGAGCGATATCTGGGCCACCACCTCGAGCGCGCGCGCCGCTTTACCTGGGCGCTTTCGGTTCCCGAGCCGACGCCAGGTATTGAACCCATCGTGTTCGGTGGAGACTGCGAACTGACGCCGGCGCGAATGCTGGCCGAAGAAGTGGCGGGAGAAACCGTGCTGCGGCTCGATCCAGGCGAAATAAGGAGGCCGCTGCCTGGCGTTGATTACGACCGGCTGATGCTGGAGCCCGGTGACGGTACGGTCACCAAGGCCTCGCTGCTGGCGCGCGATGTGCTTGACCCGTCCCGTCAGCGCCATGCGTACAGCCACTTCCCCCATGACTACGCGTTTTTCCTCTGCGTCGCCCACGACCAGCTGACCGGCAACACCAGCTTCCAGGACAACCTGCTGCACGCCCTGCTCAGCATCGACCGGTGATCAAGACCCGTGGGGGTCCGGCTACTTCCTGGCGAGCGCCCGGCCAGCAGGATCGCCACGACGACATGCGGCGCGGCCGCAGGCCACCACAGAATCCCGACGGATCCATGCGTGATGCCGACGAAATCCATGTAAACCGCGGCGAGCGCGCTGTAGAGCGTCATTCCCTGCAGCCCTCGCCCGGTGCTGCCGGGCCGGCACGCCGACACGCCCGACCAGGTCGTGCCCAGCGAGACCTCGGCCAGAGGGGACTGCCGGCGGGAAACCACGGGCATCCCTTGCAAGGCGGGAAGCGACGGGGTGCCGCTGTGCCTTTGGCCTGGCCGGCAGGGTTCCTGGATCGGTTCTGGGGCCGGGGCGTGTACCCGAGCGTCCGCTGGCCGCGGTCAGCCTCGAACCGCTGGGTGGGCGGGCATTCGCAGGGACTTCTGGTTGGTCGCACTCACTTCTGAATCTGTCAGCTGCTTCCAAGTCGCGGAAGTCCGGCTCTACGCCGGTGAAGCTCACATTGAAGGTGTCGTATCCGTTGAACATGGTCTTCAGGTCTTGGAACAGCTGGTCCACCCAAAGCTGCATGCGCAGCCTAGTGCAGCGGTGTAGGCGCGCACCGTCTGTCAGCTCCACCCCATCAATCAGGAAGGTGGTTTCAACAGTGAAAGGATTGTGGATGATGTCTACTTGGGTCATGGCACTCACGGGTGGGCAAGGCAGTGGTGAATGATGTCTTCCATCGCGCTGATACCGCTGGCAATGACCGAAGCGGCAAGCAGGGAACGGGGAAGTTGCCGAAGTGGCGGGCTTTCATGAAAGGCGTTCCAGTGCGGAGCCTGCACCTGCTGCAGCAGACGCGAACGCGCGCGCTCCGGCACGTGGGCAGCGGCCGCCAGGGCCTGTGCACTCGCCGGGAGTAGCGGCACCATAGTCTGGTAGTGCATGGACTGGCGCGCAGACACGGCAGCGCCAGCCATCTTCATCCGTGCCACTAGCCCAACCCGCGCCATGGTGGGTACCACCCAGGGGGCATCAAACCCCAACCGTGACAGCCGCTGTCGGGCATTGTGAACTACGGTTTCCAGCGGCCCATCACTGTTGGGGTCCACTTCATCAACCTTGTTAAGGAGGAACAACAACCTGCCCTGGGGGCGTGAAGCGGAAATGGCGTGGACGTGCTGTAGAAGCGCATGCTCGTCGGTAGTCCCCGGTGCGGTGGCGTCCAGCACGAAGCAGAGCAGTCGCCATGGCACGGTGGCTAGGGCTCCAGTCGCAAGGTGCCAGTGCTCGCTGTCCAGGCTGTTATTGGCCCCGGGAAGGTCGTGCAGATCCAGCTTGCCGCGAGCACCGGCTACATACCCAAGATTGCCGGATACATGGATGCGTGCCACCTGGGCGTGCGCATTCCATCGCCGGTAAAGCGCGGCATTCATGCCACGATGGAAGTCGACCAGTGCGCCATTGCGGCTGTAACTACCGCAGACCACGCGAGGTGCGTGGGGCCGGTGACGAAGAACGGTGTGGCTGGCCGTAGCCGGCTCATTGCTTGAGTGCAGTAGCTCACGCCCAAGTAGTGCATTGAGCACCGTTGTCTTGCCTGCACTGACCGTACCGGCTACCGCTAGCGTGAACACATCACCCGCTGGTACCCCAGCGTTTGCAGCTGTTTTGTTACGCATGCGCACAACACATCCTTGTTGATTGTCCGACCCAGCGGCACAACACGGGCCTTAGCTCGGTTCCCGCTGGTTGTATTATCGGCCAAAAAAGTGGAAACCTTTAGAAGGTCGCCCGGGCATTTGCTACATCCTTGCAACCCTCTGTCTCTCTGGAAGAGATTGCGGAGCGGCTCTGCCTTAGAAGTCGAAGCCGTCAAATGCCTCCAGTCACGTCAATTCGGCCCGGTGCTTCAGCTCTATCAGTCGCAACAACCACCAGCGTGATAACAGTTCTTACGAGTTCGAGGTAGTGCACAACTGTCGCCGAAGGTTGATCAAGGAAGCGCGGGTTTGATCTTCGTGGGCTTTCCGGAGGCATTGCTCCGGATCAGGTCTTGACGTGAAGATGGCGCTGGACCGCTTCACAGCAGAACAGGGGTGCCCTGCGCTGATTGGCGGTCTCAATAGTTCTCTTTGGCAAGGCCTTCGCATAGCGAACCTCTATGCGAAGGGTTGGACGAGCCCCCTTTTGCTGGAGCCCGCCCATAAACCCATTTGATCAGGTTGATTCGCAGCGCTCTTCGATTACCGCGAAAAGTTGAGCAGCCTCTTCTTCTGCGCGCCTATTTTCCGTTCCTGAGATGGGTGCCAATCTGATTCCGTCAAAACCCCCGACATACATTGGCCCGCCGACATCATCGTCATAAGGTGTTCCGTCATCGTTGATTGCTTCATGTCTGTCTTGGCTCAGGTCCTGATCTAGCATCCGTGATAGGTGCATCCAGACCCAAGCACGGAAGGGGGACTCTTCCCGGTGTTCGATAAGCGTGCGCATGGCAGATACATTGCCGTCGCGTGCGAGAACAGTTAACCATTGATAGGCCAGTTCGGGTCGACCGTGCGTATCGGCCAAGTCAACCATGGCGTACGGATCCATTTCATCCGATGGCTCAAGTTCGAGCGCACCAGGATCGCCGTAACGTTCTGCGGTGAGCAGCAACGCATGTCTAACCCCGCCCCTTGCCGCGGCCAGAAGGTGGTACCGATGTTTGGCCACAACCTGAACAAATCTGTCTGTGCCTGCGGCGATTTCGGCGAAGCGCACTGGCTCGACCGACCACTGGCCATGCCTACGCAGTTCGCGACCGAAGCGGCGGTCATCCTCCTCTGGCAGCCGTCCATATGCCTCAAGTATGTAGGCGGTCGCTAGATGTGCAGCACCTATGCCGCGTGAGGTGGCCGCCTCCAATCCCCTTAGCAGCAAGGGAAGCTCGCTTAGCAATGCATCAAAGCCTTGCGACATGCGATGGACCAAGTCGGTCGACACCCATCTGGCGACGACCGCCGAACCTGGCTTGTCAGTATCCAGCCAGTCGTCTTCTTCGCTCGCAAGCGCATCAATCAGCTCCTCGAAGCGAATCGGCGCATAGCCGGATGTATCGAGGAAGCTAGTCAAGCCCTGGGCTGTGCGCTCCGCCTCATCGGGTGACATGCCAAAGTCCAGACATCGCTGGATGATCCGGTCCTTATGCGGCGTGAGACCGGTGTCGCGCCAGTCCACATCGCACCAGACGGCTTGGTGAAGGAAGGCTGCATGGGTAGCAAATCCGGCGGCTGCCGCCAACAGCTCATGGACCTGGCTGCGGGTGAGTGAGGCAAAAGCCTGCGCCCGAAGGTGTCCATGGAGGTGAAACGCATATTGCTTTATGGTCATGACTCGTCCTCGATGGCCAAGCCGATCCGGGTCAGGCGCACACGTTTAAGTCCCCGGCAGCTGGCCAGAAGAAGAATCGATCAGGGGATACGGCCGGTTTTTGCTCGTGTGCAAGCAAGGCGGGCGCCGTGGGTAGTGTATGCCCTCTGCTACCAGGATTCCAAGTGCGCTGAAACTGCGTGCAATCGTTCACAGCGTCATCGTTCCTGTTATGGCGGACCGCGGGACAGTACCGGTCATAAAGACCCGATTCTGAACGAAAGCGAGATTTGCATGAGGCTGCGTCCAGTTGTGACCGATCAACCTCTCTCCGCCGACTAGCCGACAACGCTTTCGGGCGGTTTGGAGTCCCCTCAGAGCTGAGACTCCGCAAGGGCAGGCGGCAAACGAGGGAGTCTTCATCCATCGCGTACCGGAGTGTCTGCAGATATCCGAGGGCGTCGGCAGCGGCGCGGTTGAGGTAGTTGAGTTCTAGCAATTCATTCAAGCCGAAGCCGCTTCGCCGGTCGGCTTAGGACGTCCGTTATTGGCCGTCAACGACTGGGAGCGAACGATCCGAGGCGGACCTCGGATCGTTCGATACGCAGGCGGTGACCAAGAGCCTGACTGGGGTCAACGCGGTCTACTAGGCGCTATTGCCGACTCTCCAACTTCCTGCTTTCTATCGCCGCGCTCCAGTCGACTTGTTTCGGAACCCCTGAAGGACAATAGAGACCCTGCACTGAACTGCCAAAATAGTAGTGACAGAGCTCATTCATTAGTTCGATGAATTCATCCACCTGATAAGTGGCTGAAATTCTGTGCTCTTTTACAGCCTCTTTTGGCCATTTCTTCTTCTGAATTTGAAGGCAGAAGTCCAAAAATTCGGCTGCACTATTGAGCCTGCTGAGCCGGATGAAGTAAGGCGAAAATTCTCCTTCAAAGCACACGACTTGGGAGTCGGGATAGAAAAACCAGTCGCCTTTCATCGCCGTTGGACTGCCAAACTCTTTGGGCAATGGAGTTCCGCCGTCTTGCCGACGTGAAATAACCTTCTCTGACGCCCGTACCGCCTCCTCATAACTGGAGACTCCCAAGAACGCGTGAGAACAGAGGTTCAGAAGTTCCGTGTGTGTGAGGTTGCCGCCGGGCAGGCTTTTTCCTAGACGGCGCGCGGCGATCTTGATCTGTTCGATTGCTCGCGGAGTGACTTCAGTTGCCATTTCCATTTCCTCGAAAAATTGATGAAGCCGTCGCCCGCAAACAGCAACTTTCCGAAGGTATGGAATGCAAACCTCTAACGAAATTCCGTAGTGCACTAGGCTTCGCCGATGCGGGCGGCACGTCTCTACCAACGTTGTAGAGATCGTGCATCAAGTTCGACAGTGGCGTCAAGCCAGTGCTCGTTTTACCTCTTGAGTCGGCGCGCACTCCCTCAGCACCGACGGCACATTAGCCATGCTCATTGGCTTCTCCCGCGACTCCGCCCCCAATGACTGAGTGGACTCCCGCGAGGGGCGCAGTTGCATTGCGACCGCTTCTGGCCGCAGGGCGTCATGCGACTCAAAGCGGACCTCCCTTCGGGGAGGTTAGAGCTATATGGGCTTGGAACCTTTGCACTGGTAGAGAGATTGGAAGCGACCGGGCAGGTAGCACCTAGATAAGCTGAGCTTAGCCATACAGACTACCGGCGCCACCGTGGTCCCTGGTTGAGCTTAGTGGCCGAGCGTAGGTGCAGCCGTTCATCCTGGCGCTCACAGATGGCGAACCGTATGTCGGTACATGTACTGCATCTATTGCAGATGAGTCGCCCGCAAGCGCAGGTCTCCTTCGCGCCAAATACCAGCGGGCGGTTTCCACACTCGATGCCATTCTCGAGGCGGCCGCAGCAGTGCGCCAGCAGCGTCTTACGCTGACCATCCGGGAATGTACCGACCAAGACGCCGTTGTTGGAGAGCGTGATGTCCGACAGCGTCAAGAACTGGCCCTGGGACAAATGCATTTCGAGTACAGCCAGCGACTCTATGAGGTCTGAAAGCGTGTTTGCCGGATCGACAAGTCCACTTCCGGCAATTGCCGATGGAGTGTTCACTGACCCCGCCGAGGTCCGGAAAATTTGTGGGATATCATCGGTGTCGAACTCACGGAAGTAGTATGAGCGGGCTCTGATATCCGCAGCTGCCTGCGCAGCATCACTGATTGAGTGTGCATGCCATTGGAACAGCCGCAGTAGACTCCGACTGTCCGCCAAAGCGCTCCTAGTGCGCCAGCTCGCCCAAAGGTGCAGGATGAAGAGGTGAAGCCACGGGAGGCGTGGAACGCAGGCTTCCGGCCGGGCCGACTGCTCCTCGGATAGGGAGGTGCGCAGTTGTTCCAGAAAGTCGCGCTGTTGTGGATTGAACTGTTCCACGTTGGGCGCCGCAAGGTCCCAGAAGCTAAAGAACACCGGCGGCAGCGCAGCGAGACAGCGCCGGCCGAGCACTGTGGCATTAAGCGAACCAACAGCCTCCTTAAGCACTGTCATGGACTGATTGCGCGTCTGGTATTGAGCGTGTGGGTAGTCCCACGCCCATGCTGGTAGCTCTATCAGCTTCGACACGGGGTTCATCCGTAGCGCAAATATCGAGTTAAATCTTCGTGCCAATGACTTGATCTCGGTGGCCGTGGTTACGCCTAGTACCCGCATGTCCTCGCCCCCCTTGCAGGTCAGACTGCCGAGGTTAAAACGTGTGTGTGGGCTGCTAACGCCGCAAAGCGTGACCTTGTTTCCAGCAGCGTCCGCCTTGAAAGCCTTGACCTTCCAGCGACTTGATTGCATACCACCATGGATGGTCCGCCGGAGGTTCTTGACGTCAATGCCGTGGTGCCCATTGATCCGAAGATCCATTTGCTGCCAATCGCCGCTGTCTGCACTCAATTGCTCACTAGCAATGTCTTCAACCGACAATCCGAGCTGCATAAGGTACGCGCCGGCGCATTTTTCAGCCGCCCGTGCAGTCCACATCTGGGCACGGACCGCATCTATCCTCTCCCTGCTGTTCTCACCTTCCAGTCGCGGAGCCCATAGCTCCGCGAGCCGGCGGTCACGCTCGTTCAATGCCGCCAGCTGTTCACCTGCGCTCATGCGCCCGACGTACACAGAACGAGCTGTTGCTTCCTCAAGCGCTGCTATCGCGTTCAGCACATCGGTCGCACCTTTCGAATCCCAGCGCTTGAGCGCGAGCTTGGCCAGCATCCAGTTGGCCTGTCCCCATCCGCTCCACTCCCGCCAGCTGGTGTCGAGGGTAAGACTGTCATCCATGGCCTTTCCCAAGACGCGCCACCAGCCGGCGACTGTTGCGGAACTAGTGGATTTACCGATCAGAGCGTTGTGGTCTATCGCCATTCGAGCCCATGTTGCTGCCTGCAGGGCGGTGAGCTTGCTGCTCGCGGCGTACGCAACCTCGAGCACATCGCTGCGCTGCGTGGGCAATGCATCCCACAGCTGCTCCAACCATGTCGAGGGACAGTGCCTTTCGGTGGTGCGGTAGACCTCTCGTTGCAATGCACTCAGGGCCCGCGCCGGCTCTGCCGAAATGTGATGCGGGAACGCTCTCAGCCAGGCGGCAGGTGGGCACAGCTCTATGGCGTCGAGTAGGGACGACGAGCACCACGCATCATCCGGCAGCGCTAGGGCAATCGGGACAAGCTGGCGATCGATTGCCGGATCAATTCCCCATAGTAACTGCAGTAAGGGTGCCGACACTGCAGCCGCTTCCGCCGCTCCAAGCTGGCGAGCCAAGTGGCTACGCGCGAGATCTCTGGTTCTGGGGGCGGCAAGATCGAGCCGCATAGCATGGGTCGCATGCCACCTGCCGTCGGCTTGTTGTACTGTGCGCATTTGGATGAGCAGCCCACTAGATTGGGATGATGAGATGCCAAGGTGCGCGATCCGAGTTTCGTTCAGGAACACATCGCGTGTCCTGTCACCTGTGAGGCTCGAGGCAAAGCCAAAGCCTCTGGGGGTAATCACTCGCAGAATACCTATATCGTCCAACTTGGCGTTGCTGCTTCCTTTCGTAGTATCCGCTGAGCTGGTGTGCATGCTTGATTACGCCCTGAGTGCCTAAGCGTAATTCTACGGTGCGTCCGACGGGAATCACGATCTGGAGTTTCCGGTATTTCCTAGACGAGCATGTGCAGATTTTCGTGCAGTCGGATTTTTGAATTGCACTCGTTCTTGTCGGCGGCCAGTGGTCGGGAGCATGGCAGCTCTTGGCCGCTGGGCGTTATGCTGCCCATATTGGCCGTTCGTGTTTCGGTGGGCAATGCCTTCTGCACCGTGATTGCCGTCGTCCGGACTCGAGTATCGAACGCGTGTTATCGGCCAAGAGCGGTTGCTGGCATGTGACCGCTTTGGCATGTGCCAAAGCGCTAACCGGGAGTTTGTGTATCCTGACGTTGTGGACAAATGCACCGGTCAGCAGCTCGCATGGGACTGACAGCGAGGTCGTTCTCTTTCATCTTTCCTGCCCCCAGATTTCAGACTCATCGCTACGCTGGGCACAGCCGCCGGAGCTGGTAAGTGTTTGCGAAGACAACTAGGAATTCGCGCCATGGCTCCAGATTCAGCTGCTGAGGTATGCTAAGCGTCGGAACAAATTCCTATTCGACAAGTTCGGTCTGCATAAGCACTAACAGCACAACACGATGGCTCATCTTACAGATCAAGAGGAATTGCTCGCGACGATTCCTGGTAGCGAAATTCGAGACTACATGCGCGAAGCCATGAATTGCTATATGGCAGGTGCCTACAGAGGTACCGTGGTGCTGAGCTACATTGCCTTGTTCGACGACCTCCTTTTCAAGCTGGGCGAACTGGCAAACGTGAACTCGGCAGCAAAGGCTATCTATACCGAGGCGTTGAAGAAGAAGGGCGACCAAGACGTCTATGAGAGCTATCTAATTGATCAGCTGACGTCAAAGAGCCTTATCACAGGGCTCGACGGATCGTTTCTGAACACATTGCGAACGCTACGCAATAAGTCGGCACATCCGTCCGGACATAAGCCATCGGCGGAGGAGGCGCGTTTCATCTTTTACGAGACCGTCAGTCGCTTTCTTGCTAAATCGCTGCTTTCTACGACGCACCTTGTCGATCAGCTGATCGATAGGCTGAAGAACAGCAACTTTTTCCCAAGCAAGGCGGTCACAGAAATTGCTTCTGTGGTCTCTGATGAGACGACTAGCCTTCACGATGAAGCGATTCCGCAGCTTATAGCGAAGCTTTGCGTAGCGGTCAAATCTGCTGACACGACAATAAAGACCAATGCAAGCTACTTTCTGATCGGTCTTGCCAAACTAGACAAACCGCACATCACAACGGCGCTCCAGTCGAAGCTGATTGCGACGAAGGCTGATGACAATGCTTTTGCTGGTCTGATCACCCAGACGATATCGGCCAATGGAAAGCTTGCGGCGGGATTGAATTCAACCACCTTGATTCGAGTCCGAGCTGTCATCGCGCAGAAAATCGAAGAGACTACTGGCGCGGTTTCAGAGTCAAAGCTTATTCATCCGACTTCAGCATTGAGTTCCATCGCTGCCGCCCTTCCAATTGCTGACTTGTTGCCCACGTATCAGCCAGAGTTCGAGGCCCTATTCGAAAAACGGGCGCATTCAACGTTTGTAGTCAAGCTGGTCAAAGACAATCCGGAATTGCTGCAACTCTACTTTCCACATGCAATAGCCAGGGCGGGCTCTTCAACGTTCGACATCTCCAGGTCATTTGCGAGCGCGATTGAATCCTTGGACGTCCCGCTCGGTGAGCTTCTGACCGACATGCAGGCGTTCCAGATCATAGTGGCCGTGGTCCGTGCTGCCGACAACGGCACTTGGGCAGCCACTGGCGTCGCGAACTCCAAGTTCTCCGACGCGCCCATGCTGCGCTCGAAGGCCCTGAAATACGTCTGCGCATCGAAGAGTGAAGCTGAGACCTATGCAAAAAATGAGCTCTACAAGTCGATTGGCGCTGAGCAGTTTGTCGCCGACTACTTGAGTCCAGATGATTCTGGGTCGTCGTCCTAGGAGACTGGAGTCGGTCGATAACCGCCAGCCGCCCAGTCGCCACCTAAGTCTGCATTCAGTCTGGAACTGCCGGTCGCGGCCACACCTTGGACGACAGCTCGTGGCCGGTAAGCGCCAGTCCGATGGAGCCGGGACAGGCGCACTTGGCTTCTTTGATGGAGGGCGACAAATCTTTGTGAAGAAAGGATTCGAGTGACACAAAGGTCTGCGCGCGCTCCCGTCCCAGTTCGGGGGGAGAAGGGAGCCGAAAGCCTGAGCCTTTCTCACCTTTTTAAAAATGCGTTCCCAAGCGGATCAGCCGTACCTCCGTCCGACTGAGTCCAAGAACATCCGATTAAAGAGGGGGTATAAGCGGGGGTATTTTTTTACTCAATTTCAATATTTAATCAGTAAAAACATATGGTTGTATCGACTATTTGGATCAGATAAGCATCGCCTGATCCCATGGGGTCCAGGCACGTCCGGAATTCATGAAAAAGCCCGCAGAGATGCGGGCTTTTGTGCGTACGGGCCCAGGCATTTCGTCAGCGCCGTTCAGCGCCGAACTGCGGATTTGCAGCGCAGGCGTCCCTGACTACCTCCTGTGCTTTTCAAACCGGACATCACCTTCCGGCAAGTCCGCTACGTGCTGCCAGCCCAGGGCTCTATAGAAACCGCTGGCGCGACTGGCTTCAGCTGTTTCCAGCCAGATCGTCTGGTGGTGCTGGAACAGGAACTCCTCCGCCTTGTTCATCAGGCTACGGCCCAGGCCCAGCCCCTCGAACTCCGGCAGGACGAAGGCGGCAAACACGCAAGCGTCTACGACATCCGCCATCGAGAAGCCAACCGGTACGCCATCTACCTCGGCGACCCAGGCGCATGGAGCCTCCAGAATCGCCTGTTGAATCGCCTGATGGGTAATTCCCACCTCGGCAAGTTGGTCAAGCGACAGATGATTCTTTTGAACGCTGGTACGGATGTGGAAAATGGCGTCGATGTCGGCCGGGGTGGCCAGCCTTATTGCTCTTCCCTTCACGAACTGCTCCTTCAACTTCGGCGGACATGATGCAACGCTTCTTGCATGCCCGGCCAATGATCCGTGTCCCAACCTCCAACGCAGGAACTGATCGATCCAGCGCACGCCGAATTGTGGCTGGTCGGCAGGCGGTCGCGTCATACCTTTGCCTGGCTTGGGGCGGTACGTGGCAAACTTGGCACTGGTGGTCAAGAGCGCACTTGTTGCGCGCCTGCCTCGGGAGGAGTGGCGTTGAGAGACTTGTCCGTCGAGGAACAGATAGCCAGGTTTCGGCGTGGACTGGCGAATGGAATCATTGCTCGTTTCCACTATTGGTTGTTGGCCATCGCCGTGCTGTGTGCGATTGCCGCGCTGCTGCTCTGGCATCCACTGCCACTGCTGTTCACAGTCTTCTTCTGCGTCGTCGCGCTGTCTGATCGCGGCGCGGGTCGTAACATTGCCGCCGCGGTCACTGCCTACGATATGGGCACGCCGACGCCCTGCGAGGTGGTCATTGAGCTGCGGGAATGGAGCGACGTGGTGACCTGCCACGCCAAGATCATGCAGGGCGAAGCGGTTGCCTGGATCTTTAAGTTCGTTCCGCAGGGCTGGCGTCCGCTTGCAGGCCGATATGCCGGTAGGGTTTGGAGCATGGACAGCAGTGGTGCGCCGCTGCTCGCGACCATTGACGGCGGTGTGCTTATCCCGCGACGCGATCCCGTACGTCCTTGAGTGCTCTCCAACTCACGAGATGACGGCGACGTATTGGAACGTATCCGTCGTCAGCAGGAGATGATTGCTACCAGCCCATCTGCTTCGATGCTTGTCCTTGTGCCTCAACGCGCTGACTGCGGTACCCGCCGCAACTTGCTTACGTCATAACCCATTGCCTTGATGCGCTCCACCGCGCGTTGATAGTCCGCTTCCGAAACCTGCGGGGTGCGCGCCATGTACCAGACGTAATCGCGCTTGCTGCGGGCGACGATGGTCTGGCTGTAACCTTCGTCCACCCAGGCGATGATGTATTCGGCCTGGATCGGCCAGATGAACTGCATGCCCCAGACTGCGCCATTGCCTTCGGCTTCGACCTTGCCGATGGGGTGCATTGATTTCAGCGGCGCCTGGAAGCTGCCCTTGCGATAGGTGAAGGTGGTCTGGATACGTCCGTCGGGCCGCGGTGCATAACTTTCCACCGCATCGAAGGCATCGCGTTCCGGACGCGACGGAATATGCGCGATCACATACCAGTCGCCCATGAAGCGCGGAACATCCACCGATGCCGGGCGCGGGATCGGGCGCGTATCCAGGTTGCTGCAGCCAGCGCCGAACAAGGCGATGGACAGCATCGACAGCAGTGGCAAGGTTCGCATGCGCGTGTCCATTTTCAGCGGGGACGGAACAGGTAGTGCGCCACCAGCCATTGCTGGCCGTCGTCGTAACCGAACAGCTCCGCGCAGGCCATCCAGAACATGCGCCAGCGCTGCCACCAGATACGTGCCGCGGCATCACTGCCGTAGGTCTGCACCAGCAGCGGCATGAGCTGTTCGCGGGCCGCGTCCTGGCGCTGCAGCCAATGGTTGGCGGTGCGTTGATAGTGGCGGCCATCCAGCAGCCAGCGCTGCTGCAGCTGCATGTCACGCTGGAAATGCAGCAGGGTATCGGCAGCCGGCATCAACCCGCCGGTGAAGAAATGACGCCCCATCCAGTTGTCCTCGCCCATCGTGTCGAACGGATACATATGCGTGCGATGGGCAAAGATATGCACGAACAAGGCGCCGTCCGGCTTCAGCCAGCGCGAGATGCGGCCAAGCAGGCGTTCGTAGTTGCGGATGTGCTCGAACATCTCCACCGATACACAGCGGTCGAACGTGGCTGCAGGCAGCTGCAGTTGGTTGACGTCGATGGTCAGCACCTCGACGTTGTCCAGGCCGCGTGCCTTGCACTGGGCGAGGATGTGCTTGCGCTGGCTGTGTGAGTTGGAGACTGCAGTGATGCGCGCGCCAGGATAGCGCTCGGCCATCCACAAGGTCAGTGAGCCCCAGCCGCAGCCCAGCTCAAGGATGTGCTGGCCATTGGCGAGCCCGGCGCGTTGCCCGTACAGCTCCAGCATGGCGTCCTCGGCCTGATCCAGGGTCTCGGTGCCGGTGTGGTAGTAGCAGCTGCTGTACTTCAAGCGGTGGCCAAGGCAGGCCTGGAAGAACGCCGCAGGTACTTCGTAGTGCTGGCGGTTGGCAGCATCCACATGCAGGGCGAGCGGACTGCTGGACAACTCGGCGATGCGCCGGCTGAACCGCTCCGATTGCGCTTGCAGGCCTTCCTCCGATTCCTCCTCCAGGCGCTGTGCGCACAGGCGGCGGATGCCCCAGCGCAGTGCGGCATCCGGCAGCCAACCGCGCTCGGCCCAGCCGGTCAGGCCGGGCTCGGCATGGATGGCGGAATCCAGTTGCGTGGCTGCATTCATGGCGATTGCTCCTTGGCGGTGCGAGGAAACCAGGGGAAGAACATCGGGGTACTGCGCTGGTAAGCGCGGTAGTCTTCACCGCGGCTGCGTAGCGCCTGCTTCTCGGTGAATGGCACGCCGCTCAGGTAGCGCAGGAACAGGTACATCAGTACCGGGCCGGTCCATGCCAGCCACCAGAGTGGCGAGCCAACGGCCAGCAGCACGTAGGTGAACCAGTGCAGCCATTCGAAGAAATAGTTCGGATGCCGCGAGTAGCGCCACAGCCCCTGCCGACAGGTGCGGCCTTTGTTGGCTGGCACAGCACGGAAGCGCGCAAGCTGGCAGTCGGCAATAGACTCGCCTAGCACGCTCAGCAGCCAAACCAGACCTGCTGCTATCACCCAGATGTAACCATCGGTGTGCGGATTGCCGGCCACCGCGACAAACGGCAGCGCGAACAGAACTATCAGCAATGCCTGGGCAATGAAGAAGCCGAAGATCTTGCCCTGATGGCTGTGCCAATGTTCGCGCAGATACGTGTAGCGACCATCTTCGGACTCGTGTCGCACGCGCTGCCATAGATGCAGGGCAAGCCGGCTTCCCCACAATCCGCCGAGCACGGCCAAGCTGATGCGCGGCAATGCTGCGCCGTCGCCCAACCACGCGAGCAGCAGCGCAGCGGCAGCCAGGCCCTTGGCCCAGAGCACATCGACGATGCCGATATTGCGATGGCGGCGCTGCCAAGCCCAGCCCCAAAGCATGATCGCCACGGCGTACAACAGCACCCAGCCCAGATTGTTCATGTGCAAGCACCTGTTGGTTGCCCTTGTGTTGGGCTGCGGGTCCACCTGCGCGCATTCGTGACCAGCAGCGTCAGCGCCACGCTCCAGCCGATGCCAAGCAGCAGCAATCCATGCCAGGCGGGCGCGGCAAAACGCACGGCGTCAAAGCCGCGTGCAGCGGATAGATAGGCCAGCGGCGCCAACAGCAGTCCGAAGGTTGCCGGCAGCAAGCGGTGCCGTTGCAGGAAGGCCATCGAGCAGGTCAGCGTCATCGCGAACGCGGCCCATAGCGCCATGATCCATGGCGGTGGTGCCCAGCCGAACGGCGCAGCGGCGTAGGCGACACGACCGCTTGCTGCCGCAAGCCCATCGACCAGCCAGGCGCACGCGAGTGCGAGCAGCAGCAGGCGCAGCTCGGTCCGCGGCTGCGCGGCGTTGTAAAGCTGGCTGACGATGTAGAGGGCGGAGGCCAGCAGCGCCGGCCATTGCCAACCCCGTCCGGCACCGGCCACGGCGCACAGCCAGACCAGTTGGTTGCCGAGCAGGTTGAGCAGGGTCCGACGCATGTCAGCTGATCAGCCCGGCGTTGGCGGCGGGTTGATGGCCGGGCCGCGCCAGCAACAGGTGGGAGACGCCGATCGAACGTTCCAGAAAGCCGCCCTCGCAGTAGGCGAGATAGAACTCCCACAGCCGGCAGAAGCGCGCGTCGAAGCCTTGTGCGTGCACCGCAGGCAGCTGCGCCATGAAGCGCTGGCGCCAGGCGCGCAGGGTCAAGGCATAGGAGTAGCCGAAGTCGTGCTGGGCCACCAGCTGCAGGTCGCTGGCGCGGGTCTTCGCCGCCAGGATCGCCGCAATCGAGGGGATGAAACTACCGGGGAACACGAAGCGCTTGATGTAGTCCACACTGCGCCGGGCCTGTTCGTAGCGATGGTCTTCGATGGTGATCGCCTGCAGCAGCGCGACGCCATCGGGCCTGAGCAGGCGCTGCAGCGTGGCCATGTAGGTGTCCAGGTACTCGGCGCCAATGGCCTCGATCATCTCGATCGAGACCAGCTTGTCGAACTGGCCCTCAAGATCACGGTAATCCTGCATCAGCAGGGTGACCCGGTGCTGCAGCCCCGCCTCGTGCACGCGTTGCACGGCCAGTGCGTGCTGTTCGGCCGAGATCGTGGTGGTGGTGACATGGCAGCCGTAGTGCCGTGCGGCGTGCAGGGCGAAACCACCCCAGCCGGTACCGATTTCGATCACGCGGTCGCCGGCTTGCAACTGCAACTGCTGGCAGATGCGATCGAGCTTGCGCTGCGAGGCCTGCTCCAGCGAGGTGCTCTCGTCGGCGAACAATGCCGACGAATACATCAGGTCTGGCGACAGGAACAACGCGAAGAAATCGTTGCCAAGGTCATAGTGCGCGGCGATGTTGCGGCGGCTGCCTTCGCGGCTGTTGCGCCGCAGCCGGTTCCAGCCACGCAGCAGCCAGCCACCAATACGCGCGGGGCCGCGTTCCATGCCGTCCAGCAGGTCGCGGTTGCGCACCAGGATGCGCACCAGCGTGACCAGGTCATCGCAACGCCAGTCGCCGTTGATATAGCTCTCGCCAGCGCCGACGCTGCCTTGTGCGGCAACCTTGCGATAGAACGCGGGATCATCAATGGTCACCGTGGCCTGCAGCTGGGCGGAAGCATCGCCGAGCACTACCTCGCCGAGCACGTCGCGCACACGCAGGCAACCCTCACGCAGTGGTGCGAGCTCGGCCAGCAGCCGGCGTCGCAGCAGTGCATCCAGCGCACCGGGCCGGGGCAGGGCCACCGAGGAAGTCATCTGGTTCATCGCGTTTTCTCGGCGAGGGAAGGATGGTCATGGACCGGATTGCGCTTGAGCCACAGCCGCAATGCCTGCCAGTGGATGGCGGCGACCACCTGCAGCGTCATCAGCGGGTAGCAGGCCAGCACCCGCGCCAAACCGGCGCCATTGAGCGGGTGGCGCTGCATGGACTGGGTGGCGTCGAACTGGCGCAGGCCTTCGCGCCATACCTGCATATGCACCTGCAGGTCGTCGCCGGGCGCGGTGAGGCGCCAGTCGTAGCGGCAATCCATCGCCATGAACGGCGAAACATGGAAGCACTTGTCGAACTGCCAGCGCAGTGCCCGGCCGTTGCTGAGCGCGGTTGCCGCAGGCAGTACATAGGCGTGGCGTTCTTTCCATGGCGTGTTGGTGATGTCGGCCACGATGCAGTCCAGGCTGACACCATCGGCCCGGTAGCAGTAGTAGAAGCTGACCGGATTGAACACGTGGCCGGCAACGCGCAGATGGGTAAGCAGGCGCACCGGTCCGGCCGGCCGGTGGCCAAGCACGGTTGCAGCGTGGTCTCTCACCGCATCTGCCAGCGGCCGCGCCGGATCGCCGAAATAGTCGCTGCGGCGGAATTCGGCCAGGTTGCGACGGTTCACTGACCACAGCCAGCGCCCGGCAAATACCTGCTCCAGTTCGTCCAGGTCCAGCAGCAGCTGGGCGATGGGATAGCGGAACGCATGTGGATGCGGCAGATGGCGGCGATGCAGCACATGGCCGAGGTAGATCGCACTGTTGGTCATGCGGCTGCCTCCGGCTGCGGCAGCCAGAATGCGTTTGGCCTGCGCGCGGTCAATGCATCCACCACGCGGCGGGCACTGCGTATGCCATCTTCGTGGAAGCCCCAGCCCCAGTACGCGCCGGCGAACCAGGTGTGGCGTTGGCCCTGGATATCGGCCCAGCGCTGTTGTGCCGCCACCGCGGCGTGGTCGTGCACCGGGTGCGCGTAGCGCATGCGGCGCAGCACCTTGGCCGGATCGATCCGTGCGCTGTCGTTGAGCGTCACCACCAGCGGCGTATCGCCTGGAAGTCCCTGCAGCAGGTTCATGCAGTAGCTGACCGTGCAGGGTGCGTCGGTTGCGTCCGGTACGTGCGCATTCCAGGCCGCCCACGCCTTGCGCCTGCGTGGCAGCAGGGAGGCATCGGTATGCAACACCACGTCGTTGTGCTGGTAGTTGATGGCGCCCAGTATCTGCTGCTCAAGCGGGTCCGCGTCATCGAGCAGGCGCAGGGCCTGGTCGCTATGGCAGGCCATGATCACTTCATCGAAGCCTTCAACGCCTGCGGCGCTGTGGACCCACGCCCCGTCCGCTTCGCGCTCAACCTTCCAGACCGCGCATTCAAGCCGTTCGCGCACCTGCCAGCGTGCCCGCAGGGCGTCGATGTAGCGTGCCGAGCCGCCTTTCACCACGCGCCATTGCGGGCGTCCGCTGACCTGCAGCATCTGGTGGTTGGCCATGAACTGGACCAGGTAGCGTGCCGGGAAATCGCGCACGGTGGCGGTCGGCGAGGACCATAACGCCGATGCCATCGGCAGCAGGTGTTCCTCGACGAAGGCCTCGCCGTAACGCTGGCTGCGCAGGTACTCGCCCAGCGTGGGGCCGGCGCCGCCATCCAGCAGCGCCGGCGCATCACGGTAGAAGCGGCGCAGGTCGCGCAGCATGCCCCAGAAGCGTGGCGACAGCAGGTTGCGACGCTGGCAGAACAGGCCGTCGAGCGAGGTCGCGTTGTACTCCACGCCGCTGCGCTCGCTGTGCATGGAAAAGCTCATCGTGGTCGGCTGCGATTCCACCCCAAGCTCATCGAACAGCGCGCTCAGCAGCGGGTAGTGCTGCGGGTTGAAGACGATGAAGCCGGTATCCACGGCCATCGGTATCCCGTCCACCTGCAGTGCATGGGTATGGGTGTGGCCGCCGAGGTAGTCATTGGCCTCGAACAAGGTGACTTCATGCGCGCCATCCAGCCACCAGGCGCTGGCCAGCCCGGCAATTCCCGAACCAATGACGGCGATACGCATGTCAGTTCCTCGCCTTGGCCAGCACCCAGGCCGGGATTGGCTTGAGCTCCTTGACCAGGCCCAGCATCGCCATCAACCGCAGGCCATACCAGGTCAGGTCGATCTCCCACCAGCGGAATCCCTGGCGCACCGTGCCGGGGAAGAAATGGTGGTTGTTGTGCCAGCCCTCACCGAAGGTGAGCAGCGCCAGCCAGAAATTGTTGCGGCTGTCGTCGCGGGTATCGAAGCGACGGTGACCGAATCGGTGGGCCAGTGAATTGATGGTGACGGTGGCGTGGAACAAGACCACGGTGGAGATGAAGAATCCCCAGACCAGCAATTGCATGCCGGAGGTCTGCAGGCCCGGTGCCCAGCGTTCAAGCGCCGCGCCCAGTGCATAAAGGGAAGCGGCGAGCAGCAGCGGTACCACGGTGTCGAAGCGGTCCAGCCAGCGCAGTTCCGGGAAGCGGGCCAGATCCGGCACGCGCTGCAGGTCGGTGGCGAAGGCGTCGCGGGTCAGGAACCAGCCAACATGGCTGCGCCAGAAGCCTTTCTGCTGCGGAGAATGTGGGTCCAGCGGCTGGTCGGCGTGCCGGTGGTGGTGCCGGTGATGCGCCGCCCACCACAGCGGCCCGCGCTGCACGCTGGAGGCGCCGACAAGGGCGAACAGGAACTGCACCGCGCGCGATGTCTGGAAGGTGCGGTGGGAAAAGTAGCGGTGATAGAACGCGGTGATCGCGAACATCCGCACCGCATACAAGGCCAGCGCGACAGCAACTGCCGTCCACGACGACCCGGTCCAGATCACCCCCAGGCAGCCGATGTGCAGTAGCGCGAAGGGCAGGGCGCGCACCCAATCGATGCGGTCGGCCAGCTGCGCATCGCCAGTGACGTCAGCGCTACCGGCGGTGTCGAACCAGCGCTGGATCGTAAGCAGCAGGGCCACACGTCGGCGGGGAAGGGGCGCAGCGGGTGCCATGGCGCGTATCTCGAGAGGTTTCCTGCCTTTCTCTACGGCGCGCGGCGCTGATTGGATGCAGCGTAATGAAGATTCCATTCGAATCAGCCCCGCATGGCGGCACAGCGCGGCACCAGTGCCTGCTGAAGCTCGGCCTGCCATTGCGCAAGTGGACGTTCCACTGCCTTCTGCGCAAAGCGCACGGTCACCACCGGGTAGTCGCCGCGGGCATCGCGCAGGTTGCTGGTACCGTGGAACTCCAGCAGGCGCCGATCGGCATCGGCATAGACCAGCGCCAGACGCGGCGCGACCACCCCGTACCAGGCATCCAGCTGCACCTGGATGGCCTGGGCATCCAGCCCCTGCCAGCGGACTGCGCCGACACGCTGCACCTGTACCGGGTAGTAGCGCTGGCGGCTGGGGACCAGGAACCGCAGGCTGAGCCGCTCGCCCAGCATCAATTGCTGCCAGTGCGCGCGCACGGCGGCGTCGAACCCGGCGTCGATCACCGCATCGGCCGGAAGCGGAAGCCGCTGCGCCCGTGTTTTCGCCGCCGCATCCTCTTTCCAGTTCAGCTGTACGACGCCTCCCGTCGTTGCCACGCTGGCGGCCTGGCCACTACGGCGATCCTCCCAGCGGTAGCTGGGTGCCTGGGCGGAACCGTTGACCTGCATGTGCTTGCGCGCAAAGGGCTGGCCGTCGGGGCAGAGGTAGTGCACCCAGCGCTCGGCTGCGTCGCCGGCGCCGCGTTGCCAATGTACCTCGCGGTAGGCCACGGCCCCGTCGCGGGTCGTGGCAACGCCTTCACCGCGCAGCAACGGCGCTGCCGACGCCATGCAGGGCAGGAACAGCAACAGGTAGGCCATGCGCATGGGGCATCCCGGAATGAGTTCTCCCTGCCTACGGGCGAGGCCAGCCGCTGGATGCAGGCACGGCGGTGCATCCAAACGCCGCCACCACGCGTAGGAAGGACAACACATTCACTGCAGCCCTGCCTACGCAGATGTACCCTGATCCCCGCAACCTCCCTTCCCCCTTAGACACCGCCCGGATCGTGTCCAGTTCACAGCAGCTGAGCAAAGAGCCAATGAACTGGGCCGGTGACATGGACGGTGTGGCGCGGCTGCGCGATCGCGACTGCTTCATGCGCATCTACGACCACTTCATGCCACGCCTGTGCGTGTACCTGCGCGGCCTGGGCGCCCCGGAGGCGGTAGCCGAGGAGCTGGCGCAGGAGTGTCTGCTGCGCTTGTGGCTGCGGGCCGCGGAATTCGATCCGGCACAGGGTGCGCTGAGTACCTGGCTGTACCGCATCGCGCGCAACCTGCACATCGATCGTGTCCGCCACGAGCGCAGCTGGACGCTGGTGCAGGCGGCGGTGGAGAACGCGGCCGCGGCCGATGTGCTTGATCGCAGCAGCGCCGAGCAGTTCGCCGATCATGCGAGATTGCGCCAGCGCATCAACGAGTTGTCGGCGGTGCAGGCGCGGCTGGTGCGGATGTCCTACTTCGAAGCAAAGAGCCACGGCGAGATCGCGCAGGCGTTGGGAATGCCATTGGGTACGGTCAAATCACATCTGCGGCGGGCCTTCCTGTTGCTGCAGTCCAAGGTCGGAGGTGCGTCATGAATCCGCACCACCACCTGCACGAATCCACCTTGATGAGTTATGCCGCCGGCGCGCTGCAGGCGCCGTTGAGCATTGTTGCCGGTGCGCACCTTGAGCAGTGCCCACACTGTCGCCAGCGCCTGCGTGATGCCGAGGCGGTCGGCTCGGCGTTGCTGGAGCAGACCCAGCCGGTGCTCGAGGAGGCGCGGCGCGAAACACTGCGCGCCGCCATGCTGGCGCAGCTGATGGACGCGGGCACGGTAGCGATGCCGCCACCGGCGCGGTCGGCACCACCGGAGCGGCCGCAGGCCGACCCGGAGTACTTGCCGGCGTCACTGCATCCTTACTTCGGTGACTCACTGGCCAGCTTGCGTTGGCGTTGGATGGCGCCGGGTGTGCATTGCATCCGTGCACGGCAGATGCCGTCGCTGATCATGTTGAAGATCGCGCCGGGCAAATGCCTGCCCATGCACAGCCATGGCCGCAGTGAACTCACCCAGGTCCTGCGTGGTTCGTACAACGACGCGCTGGGGCTGTTTGCTCCCGGCGATGTGGCGGACCTGGATGCCGAGGTGGAACACCAGCCGGTGACCGCGCCCGGTGTGCCGTGCATCTGTGTTTCGGCACTGGATGCACCGCTGGTATTCAGTGGCTGGTTGGCACGCAAGGTGCAGCGCTTCGTCAAACTCTAGTTCGCATGGAGAGGGCAATGGTGAACGATGGCGGGCGGCTGAAGATCGTGTTGACCGGAGCCAGTGGGCTGGTTGGTCAAGGCGTCGCGTTGGCCTGCGCTGGCTCCGTGCATGTAAGACGCACGGTCGCGCTGGTGCGACACGCCGGCGGCCTGGTCACGGCAACCGAGGAGTTGGTGCTGGATGACTTCCTCCAGGCCCATCGTCGCCAGGCCGACCTGGTGGGCTTCGATGCCTGCTTCTATTGCGCCGGCGCCCCGCCCTTGGGCACAGCGGAAGACGCGTACCGGCGGGTCACGCTGGACACCACACTGGCAGTTGCGCAGACCTGGTTTGCAGCCAATCCACAGGGAATGTTCCTGTATGTGTCGGGTGCGCACGCCAATCCTGAAAGCCACCTCATGCCATTGCGCATCAAGGGCGAAACGGAGCGGGCACTGGCCCGGCTGCCGGGACGTACGGTGATGCTGCGGCCAGGCGGGGTGCGACCGGTTGCCGGCACCGGCAGCCGGCATGCGCTGCTGAAGCCGCTGTATGTGGTTGGCGGGCCAATGATGCAGCTGACAGCGGCTGTCCTACCGTCGATGTTCACCAGCAACCTGGTTCTGGGCCGCGCGATGATCGCGTTGGCAGGCATGCCTGATCCACCTGCCGTTGTGGAATGTAGGCAGATCAATCAGCTTGGGAATGCCGACGCGGGGTAAGCCGGCTGCCGCGGTACCGCGGCAGCAAGGGTTTGGGCTGCCTACAGCAGCCCGGGATTTGCCTGCCAGACCGCGTAGTTGAGCACGCTGGCAAAGCCCACCCAGGCAAGATAGGGCAGCAACATGCAAGCCGCGACCTTGTGGATACGCCAGAACGCAACCAGCGTGGCGACGATCAACACCAGGAGCAACAAGATATCGGCGAAGGCCAACCCGCCCTGTTTCCAGGCGAAGAACAGCCAGCTCCACAAGGTGTTGAGGCCCAACTGCAGCAGGTAAAGGGTCAACGCAGAGGCAGCTGCACGCCAGCCGCGCTCTCGCCAGACAAGGAATGCCGCCAGCGCCATCAGCGCATACAAGGCGGTCCACACCGGTCCGAACAGGCTCGCCGGTGGCGCCCATGTGGGTAGTACAAGGTCGGCGTAGAAACTGGAGGCGGAGATGGAGGCCCGCGCACCAAGCGCTGCGGCGAGAAAGGTGACCAGGACCCAGCCAGAGAAGCCGAGGAGCTGTCTACGTATCTGCATGGCGCTTGCTGGTCCTTTTCGGCTTGGTCATGTGTCGCTTATACGCGGTGCTGCAGGGTTTGGATGCAGCGCCGGCAGCCAATGGTACTGATTGGTGTCTGGTTCAACCCGACAGGCCGATGCGCCTGCTTTGCATCCGACCTGAACCTGGGAGGCGGTGAGCAGGCGTCACCGCAGGCCAGTGGAATGGGCGCTGATGCGCTCCAAGTCGTCGACCGACATTCATGCATCCGCGATCCAGCTGCCGTCCCTCTGTTCAGCACCGAACTCGGCGTCACTGGTATTGGCAAGATCGCCAGCGATACGGCTCGCAATCGCCGCCAGCAGATCGTTGGCGGTGAGCAGATACTGTTTGCTGCCGTATTGGTTGAACCCCACCGCCAATGGAATCGGGTGCTGGTGGATCCGCTCCAGCGCACGCAGCGTCGTCGCAGCTTCGGGTAGTGGCAGCGAATCGGGCGGATAGTCCGCTCATGCGCGGGTTAAGCATTGAAGGGGCGAAAAGTGTCTGGGATAGCGTCGGCGGCTCAGCAGGCGCGCTACCTACCGCCAACGCCCAGAAGGAGCCATTCGACCAGAGGGAATGAATGGGTGTTCTGTTTGGTAATTGAACCCCGGACAGTCAAGGCAAATGCTTGTGCGGCTAGAGGGAGCAGATAAGCACACCGCTGCTGCTTCTGGACATCCCCCTATCTGTCCCGGTGGCATTGTCACTCCGGCGGGTCGGCGTGCGGCCCGCGCACCGCCTCAGCTCAATGTGCTGGCGGGTCAGTAGCCGCGGCCGGTCCGGCTTCCTGCTGATCCCAGTAACGCTTTACTTCCAGGATGCCCGGCAAGCAGTTTCCGAAGGCATCCACCATCTGCGGATCGAAGTGGCTGCCGCGGCCTTCCCTTATCTTTTCGACGACGGCATCCACCGGCCACGGCTCCTTGTAGGGACGCCGGCTTGCCAGGGCATCGAACACATCAGCGATCGCCACGATGCGCGCCGATTCCGGGATGCGGCTGCCAGCCAGACGGTGCGGATAGCCTGTTCCATCCCAGCGTTCGTGATGACTGAGGGCGATCTCGGCTGCCAGTTCGAACAAGGGCGCCTTGCTGCGGCTGAGAATCTCGAAGCCGATCAGCGTGTGACGCTGCATGATTTCCCACTCGCCTGCGTCCAGCTTGCCCGGCTTCTTGAGGATGGCGTCGGGAATCCCGATCTTGCCGGTGTCATGCATCGGCGCGGCCTGCTCCAGCAGTTTCGCCCTGGGGAGCTCCCAGCCCACTGCTTCGGCCAGAACGCGGGCATAGGCGGCCATGCGCCAGATATGCGCGCCGGTATCCGAATCGTTGTAATGCCCCGCCACGCTGAGCATCTGGATGGCATCCTGGTAGCTGCTGTTCAACGCAGAGGCGCGAACAAGCGACAGATGCGTGTTCACCCGCGCGCGCAGGATGAAGGGCGAAACGGGTTTGGTGATGTAGTCCACCCCGCCACATGCGAAGCCGGCACGTTCGTCCACTTCCCGGTTCAGCGCGGTGACAAAGATGACCGGAATGTGCTCGGTGGCAGCATTGGCCTTGAGCGTGGCCGCCACCTGGTAACCATCCATGCCAGGCATCTCTACATCCAGCAGGATCAGGCTTGGCGTGTGTTTTCCGGCGACGCGCAGCGCCTGTTCGCCGTCGCGTGCGAAGGCCAGCGTGTAGTCATTTCCAAGAATCTGGCGAAGAAGCGCCAAGTTGTTGGGCTCGTCGTCCACGCAGAGGATCGGGCCGCTGGGCATGTCCGTCAATCCTGGGTTGATGATTGGACAGGGGGGGAATGGGTGTTGAGGCTCTCCAACAAGGCGCGGGCCTCATGTTCGGCCGTGCGGTAATCAAACTCCTCGATACACAGCACGATGCGGTGCCGGACGTGGTCGGGTAGCCCGGCCGGCAGGCGGTGGAGGGCATGCTCAATTGCCCCCGGGCTGGCGCTGTCCAGGGCGGCGAGCAATTCTTCAAGTGCGTTGGCCGGATCGGCATGTGGAGGGGCACTGGCAGGGCGCTGATCGCCTTCATCGGCCTGCGAGTAGTGGTGCAGGCTTGCCAGTGTTTCCTCAAGCACGGATGCCATTCGCCGGAGCGTTTCGGCGGCGTCCAATTCCTGTGCCAGGCATTCCTCGACGTCGGCGCAGGCGGCAACCAGGCGCGACAACGCAAGCGATGCAGCTGCGCCGCGCATGCGGTGCAGGTCGGCGCGTGCCTGTGGCGTGTCATGCCGGGCGAGGCTGGCTTGGACTCCCTCCACCGCACGTTCGTAGCGCCTCGCGAACAGCGCGAGGTTCCGCTTGTAAGGGCCGTCCTCCCGCCAGTAGGCCAGCCCTTTGTCGACGTCGAGCAGCGGCATGCTGCTCAACTCAAGCGCTGATGTCGCCGCATGCTCTGGATGTGTTTGCAGCAGATCCGGTTGTGGCGGGCGTGGCTCCGACGCAGCACGCGTGCACCGGAGGATGGCCGCAACCAGGTCGGGCACTTCGAATGGCTTTGCGACGAAGGCATTCATGCCTGCCGTCAACGCCGCATCCTGCTGCGTTCTGAACGCCCCTGCGGTAAGTGCGATGACTGGCAATGCCCGGAGCTCGGGTGATGCCCGGATATGGCGGGTAGCTTCGTAGCCGTCCATCACCGGCATCTGCACATCCATCAACACGGCATCGCAACGATCGGGTTTGTCGCGCAGCAGGTCCAGGGCTGCGCGACCGTCGCAGGCCTGCTCCACGACGGCGCCTTCGTCTTCCAGGATGCGTTGTGCAACCTCCCGGTTGATCTCGCTATCGTCGACCACGAGGAGACGACAGCCCTCCAGTCGGCGGCTCGAGGGCAAAGCGCTGCTTCGCGTGCGCAACGCGGGGTTTCGCAGGGCCAGCGTTTCGTTGATGGCGTTGTAGAGCACGGATGCGGTGACCGGCTTGGTCAGCACGGCATCAACCGCGGCCCGGTTGGCCTCGTCGTCAACCAGCTTCCGCTCGAAAGCCGTGACCATGATGATGATGGGTTGCTGTGCGGTCTGTACCCGGCGGCGGATGTCCGCGGCGGCGGCAAGCCCGTCCATTCCCAGCATCTGCCAGTCCATCAGGACGACATCACAATGCCTGGCGGTGGACGTGGTGACACGCTCGACGGCCTGCAGGCCGGATTCGACTTCCTCGGTTGTCCAGCCGAAGCCGCGGATGAGTGTATTCAGGTGCTCGCGCGCCAGATCATGGTCATCCGCGACCAGTACATGCCACGGGCCCTGTATGGGCAGTTTTTCGCCAGGCGCGCTGGCCAGCGGAAAGTCGAGGGTGAAGAAGAACGTGCTGCCTTGGCCAGGGCTGCTCTCTACCTCCAGCGTGCCTCCCATCAATGCCACCAGCTTCCGGCAGATACTCAAGCCCAGGCCGGTGCCGCCGAAACGTCGTGTGGTCGATGAGTCGACCTGCGAGAACGGGGAGAAGACCATGGATTGCTTCTCCTGCGGGATACCCATGCCGGTATCGAAGACGGAGAAGCGCAGGCGGATCTTGCGCTCATCCGCGCAGGGCTGGCGAGCGACGTGCAACCCTACCTCACCGCGCTCGGTGAATTTGATGGCATTGCTGACCAGGTTCACCAGTACCTGGCCCAGGCGCAGGGCATCGCCGCGCAGGTAGCGAGCACCTTCTGGCGTCGGCGAAACCAGCATTTCCACCGCATGCGTATCCACTGCGGAGGCCATGAGGGTGGCGACGTTGTCGAGCACCTCGGCCAGATCAAAGGGAGCGTGCTCCACTTCGATCCGCCCGGCCTCTATCTTCGAGAAATCCAGCACATCGTTGATGATGCTCAGCAACGACCGTGCCGCCACATTGATCTTGCGGGTCATGTCCTGCGCGGAAGCAGGCAGGTCAGCGCGGTCCAACAGGTAGAGCATGCCCAGGATGGCGTTCATTGGCGTGCGGATTTCATGGCTCATGTTTGCCAGGAAGTCGCTCTTGGAGCGATTGGCCTGTTCGGCGGCGGTGATGGCATGGTGCAGTGCTGAATCACGCTGCTTCTGCTCGGTGAGGTCCGAGGCCATTACCAGGTAGCCGGATGCCTCTCCCTGGTCGTCCTGCAGGGTGCTTACATTCAGCGCGACGGGAAGGCGCTCTCCGTCGGCGCATACATACGTCCATTCGGCGATGTCGCTGCCTTTGCAGGTAGTGAGGGCGGCAATCTGCGCAAAGGATGCACCGACGTTGCTGTGGTGCTGCGTCGACAACGCGGACGCGCGCGAGCGCAGCTCTTCTCCGTCGTGCAGTCGATCGGCATTGGTGTCGCTGGCGGTGATCTCATTGGCGTCATAGCCCAGCATGCGCTCCGCCGCGGGATTGAAAAGCGTGATCCGGCCCCGCAGGTCGGTGACGATGATGGCGTAGCCGGCATGTTGCAGGATGGCGCCCAGGCGGGAGGAATAGGTGCGTATCTGCGCGGTCCGATCCAGTACCTGCTGCTCGAGGGTGGCATTGAGGCGCATGATGCCTTCCTCATGCCGTTTGCGTTCAGTGATGTCGATGATGAAGGCGAGCGCGAAACGTCCTTCCGCGGTGTTTATCGGGTTCAGGCCTATTCCCACCGGTACGCGCGCACCATCGCGCCGCAGCCCGTAGAGATCGCGGCCGGCGCCCATCGGGCGCGCCTGGGGCTGTTGGAAGTAGCGTTCGATGTAGCCGGCGTGGTGGCCACGCGTCTCCAATGGCAGGAGGCGATCCATGGTCTTGCCCAGCAGTTCTTCCCGCGGGTAGCCGAAGAGTTCCTCGGCCTTCGCATTGGCCAGTTGGATGCTGCCGGCTTCATTGACCATCAGGATCGCGCTGGGCGAAGCCTCCACCACGCGCCTGAACTGCTCCTCGGCACGCAGATGGTGGGAGATGTCATGCAGGAAGAATGATGCGCCCTGCATATGACCGGCGGGGTCGCGGATCACCGAGAGGCTGGCGAGCACATCGACCAGTCCGTGATCCTTGCGGCGCAGCTGGTGCGGTTCGCCGATGATGTCGGTGGACAGATCATCGAAAGCGGGGGTGCCGGCCTCGTCAACGAGCATGCTGTCGATGCGGCGGCCGAGCGCTTCGCTCGCTGCGTAACCCAGGGTTTTCTCCGCAGCCGCATTCCACAAGGTGATACGGCCAACAGGGTTGCAGGCGATGATGGTCTCGCTTGAGCCTGACACCAGTGCCAGCAGCTGCGCGTGATCCAGGAACGCCGCACGCCGTCGCACGCGTGCGGTAGTCACCAGATACCAGACCGCGACGCTCAGCAAGCCCAGCCCGGCGACCACCAGCGAGACCAGCCACGGCGTAGGCAACCCCAGACCTGGGACGAAGGTCGGGCGCGCCTTGAGTTGCACGCGCCAGTTGCGGCCATAGATGCTCATGTGGCGTTCCGACTGCGGCGCGGCGGGATCCAGGGAGTCGAAATCGGGGCTGGTGTAGAAGGGGCCACTGCTGGCGTCTTCGCCTACATCGGTGAGTGCAATCGCGTAGGGACGTTCCTCATGCTCCAGCCGATCAAGCACGGCATCGATCGTCAGCGGCGCGACCACCCAACCACGCGTTTCCATCCATCGTTCTTCAGCGGTGGGCGGAGGTGTGTGGGAGGCGTAGATTGGCAGCAGCAACAAGAAGCCGTGCCGCTTCAGGCCAGCTTCCTGCACCAAGGTAATGGGTGGGGTGAACGAGGCCTGGCTACTGCGCGCGGCGTATTCCGCCGCCGCACGCCGCACCGGTTCGGAAGCAATGTCCAGTCCAAGGGCGGCCTCGTTGTTGGTCATCGGCTCCATGTAGCGAATGACGAAGCGCTCGCCATCGTTGGGCGCCAGCGTATGCACCTGGAAATCCGGCATGCCGTCGCTGCGCGCGGCCTCGATGAATTCGTCGTGGTCCTCCGCGGCGACGCGCTGGATGTATCCGTAGCCGCGAATGCCCGGGAACTCACGTGCATAGTCACGCGATGCGCTATAGGCGCGGAAACGGTCGCGGTCCAGCTGTGGGCCGGCGGCAATGATCGCTCCCCTGGCGCCACGCAGCCCTTGGTCGAACATCGTCAGCTGTGTCTGCAGCGTAGTGGTAGCTGCATTGGCAACCTGGTCGAAGCGGATGCGCTGATGTTGTTGGTTGTCGCGATGCTGCGTGATGCCAACAAGTACGGCCAGTGCAATGCCCAACAGGCCCAGGCCGAACGCAAGCCACCGGCGGTCCAGCGATCGCCGGGTGGAAGCTTCGTAGGCATCTCCCTCTTCCATGTACTCCCCCACATGTCTCCAAGACAGTGGCCCTTCTGACGCCAAGGGCACGGCAAGCACGCTGCGCGCACTCTATGACAGTCCGGAACGGGCCTCAAGAGACGCGGTCGGGAACCTCCAACGCCGCGGCCGATGCGATGCGAGGGCCTTCCAGCGACGGGAAGCCGGCTGTCATGGCTGGCCGGCCGGGCGAGCCCGGTCGGTTGGACAGGAGGTGCTTCGGGTGAAGGGTGTCAAGGAGCCCGGTGCAGGCATTCCATGGTGGGCTCTTACGTTCCGTGGGCAGCGAGACCAAGCCTGTCCAGGTCGGGTCTGGATGCAGACCCGCAGCCTTCATCGTGCAAACAGCAAGCTCCGGGCCGGAACGTTGCTGACGTGTACAAAGCTGAGCCGTCCTGGGCGCTGGCACATTGTGACGGCGTGCGCTGGCAATGCGGATCAGCGCGGCGTTGGGGCGCGATTGCCCGGGAGCCGCGACCGGCCGGGACGCTGTCCGAGCACCAGCCTGCAAGTGCGCAGTAGGGTGAACCGCCGATTGTGCCGGTTATCATCGCGTCGGATCGTTGCCACAGGAGTGATGCATGAGCGTTCTACGTACGGCGATTTTCAGCGGCATGTTGCTGGCAGGTGTCATGGGACCGCAGGCACAGGTGCAAGCGGCGCAGCTCGATGCACAGCTGCGGTCTGCGGCCATGGCGCAACAACCGGCGGTGATCGAGACACTACGCGATCTGGTGACGGTGGAATCGGGTTCGACCGACCACGAGGGCGTTGGCAAGCTGATGGCCTATCTGGACAAACGGCTGAGCGCGCTGGATGCGAAGGTGGAGCGGGTTGCGTCGGCTACCGGAGGACCGGATCTGGTCCGCGGTACCTTCAGCGGCAACGGCAAGCTGAAGGTCATGCTGATCGCGCATGCCGATACGGTCTATGACCGCGGCATCCTGGAAAAGGAGCCCTTCCAGCAGAAGGGCAATCTGCTGTACGGGCCAGGTATTGCCGACGACAAGGGCGGGATCGCGGTCATCCTGCACTCACTGGCCCTGCTCAAGGCGCGCGGCTGGAATGATTACGCGACGGTCACGGTGTTGTTCAATCCAGACGAAGAGATCGGCTCGCCGGGCTCAGGCGAAACCATTGACAAGCTGGCCGACGAACATGACGTGGTGTTGTCCTTCGAGCCATCGCCGGCCAAGGCGGTGATCGAGAGCGAAGGCGTGCTGCTCAGTGCCGCCGGCACTTCGCAGGTGCGGATGACGGTGCAGGGCCTGTCCGCACACGCGGGCGCGGCTCCGGAGCAGGGCCGCAACGCACTCGTCGAGTTGGCCCATCAGATCATCCAGACCAAGGACGTGGCCACCGGGGTGCCGGGTGCGCAGTTCAACTGGACCACGGCCAATGCCGGCACGGCGCGGAACCAGATTCCGGAACGCGCCGAAGTGGGGGGGGATGCACGTGTCACGCAGACCCACAGCAATGCCAATCTGCTGGCGGCACTGCAGGCCAAGGTCAAGGAAAGCCACGCGGTGCCGGATACCACCACCACGGTGACGCTGGAGCCCCTGCGGCCGATCTACGTGGCGGGTGAACGTGGTCGTGAGTTGGCGGACCTGGCACAGGAGATCTATGCCGAACTCGACGGCCGCACGTTGTTGATGCATCCCACCACCAACGGCGGCACCGATGCCGGTTTCGCAGGGCGGTCGGGCCATGCCGCGGTATTGGAAGGCCTGGGCCTGGCGGGCTGGGGTTACCACGCACGCGATGAGTACATCGAGATTGATTCCATCCCGCCACGCCTGTATCTGGCGTCGCGGATGCTCATCGAGTTGGCCAAGCGCGCGCAGCGTCGATAATGGCGGTACCCCCTGATTGGGGGGGATGTGTGTTGCCTCGCCGGCAACGATCGACAGCGCTGGAGAACAGCGGTTCTCTCCAGCGCGTGGCCGTTGCAGATGGCGACGCAGGATTGCGTTGAATGCGGGTTTGAACCGCGATGCAGCCAGCAGCTCGCGCTGCGTCTCGAAGGTGGCGGTGCAATCGCCGGCATGCCGCTGCTGTCGATCCGGCCGAAGTGAAGGGTGGAGCCTGCGCGTCTCAGGCACGCAGGCCCCGATTTGAGCGTATGCGCGGTTCAGTGCGCGGCAGTGTAGATGTCCTGCAGCACGGCCTTCTCAAGTTCGAGTTCGCTGAGCAGGTTCTTGACGATATCGCCCAGGCTGAGGATGCCGATCAGTCTTGAATCTTCGGTCACCATCAGGTGACGGTGGCGCGAGTACGTCATCAAAGCCATCGCCTGCTTGAGGCTGGCCTCGGGGGCGATGCCTTCCAGGCCCGTCGACGGCAGGCTGGAAATGATCCGGCGTCCCGCCTGGGGGCCATCGTCGGCCACGCTGCGTACGATGTCCTTTTCGGAAATGATGCTTACCGGTACGTCGTCCTTCATCACCACGAGTGCGGCGATCCTGTGCGCGCTCATCTTGTGCGCGGCGGCACCGATGGTGTCTTCCGCATCGATGGTGACAACGGTTTGCTTCTTGGACTGCAGGAGTTCGCGGACGTTCATTGATGTTTCCTGTTGCAGGTTACTCAAACGGAATGGTTCGCCTGGCTGACCCGGAGACGGCAGCCATGCCGCGATGATCTCGGCACTTTGATTCTAGGAGTCGGGAGCTTGGTTGCTACCTGCGTGGATGGGATGGATCGTCATGCATGCAACGCTGATCTGCAGCATCTCAGTTGCGCTAAAACCGGCGCTGAACACGGCCGCCCTCAGGCAGGTGGCGGACGCTTGCGGTAAAGAAAAGCCGGGAGGCGGGGCTCTACCGCCTCCCGGCGCGGATGTCATCGCGACATTCGCGCAGTCCGTGGACTGCAGCACTCCGCGGCCGGGGGAGAGACCGGGAGGCATCCCTGCTGAAGGAGAGTCAGCAGGAGATTCGGTGGCCGGGCATACAGACTTGCATGCATGTGGCAGACGCTACTTGGTGTGGGGAAGCAAACGTGGGGCTATTGGGAGACGAACAACGGTACAGGCACTTCGCTCAACAGGGTTCGGGTCACGCCGCCAAACAGCGCCTCGCTCAACTTGGGCCGGCTATAGGCGCCGAGCACCACCATGTCGCAGTGCGCAGCCTTTGCCTGTGCGACGATCACATCTGCCACCTGCGTGCCCGACGAGGAAAGCCGTTGCAGGTTGACCTTGACCTGGTGGCGAGCGAGATACGCGGCCATGTCCGCGCCGGGTTCGTCGCCGTGCAGGTCGGCCTTGCGTTCCGGGTCGATGATCAACAGGGTGACTTCGGCCGCATTGACCAGCATCGGCATGGCATCGGCGATGGCGCGGCGTGACTGCCTGCTGCCATTCCATGTGACCAGCAGGTTCTTGCCAATTGGTTTGTCACCCCAGTCGCGCGGCACGATCAGGATCGGGATGCCGGATTGCTGCAGTATCTGTGGAGCGGACCAGGTCAGCGGCGAGGCCGGTATGTTCGGATGGCTCACGACCAGCAGGTCGCAGTACAGGGCATGCAGCGAAGACTCGCTGCTGGATTCGGCGTGTGAGATCACCCGCAGTTCGCCACTGACAGCATGGCGCCCCAGCGTGTCGTTCAAGCGCTGCCCCAGCTGCAACGCCCGCGCGGCCATCACCGACTGGTGGCGGACGATCACCTCATGCAATGCCTCGCCCTTGGCAAAGCCTGCCTGCAGGGAGGCCGGTTGCTGGGCCAGGGCGGTAATGCCGATCAGATGTGCGGCATGGCCGCCGGCCAACCGCGCTGCCGTATCCAGGATCTGTTGCCCGGCTTCGCTGGCGTCGAACAGTACCGCGATGTCTTTCAGCAAGGTGGTCATGGACAGGCTCCGTTGTGCTTGCCTCGACGACCGGTGTGGGTCCGGATGCCGAGCTGAATTAGAATGATTGTTCTAATTAGAATGATCGTACTACACAACCTGGCTGCGGTCATGCACAAATCTGGTCACGTCATCCCAAGGTGCACTTCATGAATGCGAGCAGCAGCGCTGCGTCAGGTCAGGAAAAAGGCGAGGCGCGCCGTCAGCAGGTGCTGGATGCCGCCAGTGCCTGCTTCCGCCGAAATGGCTTCCACGGCACCAGCATCGCCAAGATCTCGAAAGCGGCCGGGATGAGCCCGGGGCACATCTACCACTACTTCGAGAACAAGGAAGCCATCGTCGAGGCCATTGCCAAGCGCGAGGAGCAGAACATTTCCGAGCTTGCGCGCAAGCTGCAGGAAGACGAGAGCGGCGGCAGCCTGGCAACCCGGGTAACGCGGCAGGTCGCCGATTCGGTCGACCGCTGCCTGGACCCCGCCTATCTGGAACTGCAACTGGAGTTGGCCGCCGAAGCCGCCCGCAACCCGGCCATCCAGCGCATCCTGCGACAGTCCGACAAGGTGGTAACCGGTGAGTTCATGGCGCTATCCAACCGGGTCGGGTTGCCGGCGGGCATGCATGCGGCCGAGGTCGAGCTGCGGATGAACATGATTTCGGCCATCTTCAACGGTGTGATGGTGCGCAGTGCGGTGGGGGCCGAGATCGATCGCAAGCAGGTGAGCCGGCTGGTCGAGAAGCTGGTGCGCTGTCTTCTGGATGATGCGGATTGAGTCATCCGCACTGCGCGGTTGAGTGCGCCAGCGGACATTGGCGGTTACCAGATGCGGCATGCCTCAGAACCCCGCAGACCTCCTGAATCCGGCGATGGCTGCGGCAATGCTGCGGTCCACCCCGGCCAACGCGGCACGGCCGAGCATCGCGCCACTGGCGAAGCCGTCGGCAACACCGTGTTCGCCGGCGCCGTTGGCGACCGCGCGGTAATGGGTGAAGGTGTCGAAGCCAGCGCGGCCGTGGTAGGCCCCCGAGCCGGAGTTGCCTATGCCACCGAACGGCACTCCAGGCAGCAGGCCATGGAGGAAGCCATCGTTGCGGCTTACCCCGCCGCTGGTCGTATGGTCCAGGAAGTGGCGGAAATCGACGCCGTCGCCGCCAAACCAATAGGCGGCGAGGGGGGCGGGATGACGTGCGATGTAATCGATGGCCTGCTGCACATCGAGATAACGCTTCACTACCAGTACCGGGCCGAATATTTCATGGTGGTTGACCTCGGCGGCCTCGGGCACGTCGACCAACAGGGTAGGCGCGATCCGGCGTGAAGCAGGGTCGGGCAGATAACGAAGCTGGGTGTCTGCCAGAGGCTCCAGTTTCTGTGCCCCCAGCGCGACGGCGTTGTCGATCAGGGCCAGCACGCGTGCATAGTTGCGCGCATCGACGCTGGGCACGATCGCCGGGTTGTGCAGGTAGTCACCTGCAATACTGCGGATCTGCGCCTTGAGGTGGCCAACGAATTCCTCGAATTTCTCGTCGGGGATGAACACATAGTCGGGGCAGAGGCAGACCTGGCCTCCATTCAGCAGGCGGCTCGAGACGATACGGGTCGCCGCCAGCAGCAGGTCGGCGTCACGCGCCACCACGACGGGGTTCTTGCCGCCCAGCTCCAGCGTCACCGGCACCAGGTTCTTTGCCGCCGCCTGTGACACCAAGGCACCTACCCGCGGGGAACCGGTAAAGAACAGGTGATCCAGGCGCAGCGCGGAGAACTGCCGCGCGGTGTCGATATCGCCATTGAAGACCGCTACCTCACTCTCATCGAAGCGCGCGCAGACTATCTCGCGCAGCAGGGCACCGGTACGCGGGTGTTGTTCGGGGAAATTCAACATGACCCGATTACCTGCGGCCAACGCCGCCATGGCGGGCTGAAGGGTCAAGGCCAAGGGGAAGTTCCAGGCACCCATGACTCCGACAACACCCTTTGGCTTGGCCTGCACAAAGCCCCCGGGTACCGCGCGCGGCGCCATCCATTGCGCAAGCTCGTGCAATGACTGTTCGATGTCCTGCACCCAGCTGAGTCCTTCGAAGGCCTTGGAAACCACTGCCGCGCGCCAGCCATAGTCCGCGCAAAGGGCGTCGCTGAGGGCATCGATGTTCTCCAGCAGCGCCAGCGCCAGCCGGCTGGTACGCGCGCTACGTTCCTGCAGGCGGGGATCGCCCTGCAGCAGAAAGCTTTCCCGTTGCAGGGCCAATACCCGTTCCAGCTCGTGCTGGTCATACATGGGTTCATCTCCATCATCAGTTGGTGCGGAAGCTCGTCTTTCGCGGCTGCACGCGCAGGCCGGCGGCCTTCCGCGCCTGCTATTGCCAGGGTGGGCGGCGCACCTGCCGGGCGGCGAGTGTCTGTGCATCCTTGCGTGCAACCTGCACAGCGGGACACACGGCTGTCCTGTGGCGGCGTTTCATTCCTGCGCCGCCTGCGCTTGGCTGCAGCGGTCTGCGGCCAGCACCCCCATCGGTGCTTATGAGTAGCGAGGGTAAGGCGAACCAGTCCGCGCGATCTGTCCCGACTGTTCGGACTAGATGGCGTAGATGGCGCTGATGCGGGGTTATCGACGTCGCGACAGATGCAGCGCTGGCCTGGTCAGCCGGCGTAACCGGCATCCGTGTGCCGGGCACCTGGGAAGATAGGTCCGCTGTCGGAGCGCAGCGGAGCGGACGTCGGCGGCGACATCGCCTTGGAGAGGCGCCTGACAGTGCGCTTGACAGCTGTGGAACGTCAGCGGATTTGACCCGCCCGCTCCACAGGCGCAAGCTCGGGTACAGTGCTGCGCAACTCAGGAGTCCCGATCATGACTGCTGTAGGTTCGATGACTGCCCCGGGCGACAAACTGCCGCCCTCACGTCTGTGGCGGGTGTTCTGGCTGCAGGGGGTGATTCCCAGCAACCTGTTATGGGGCGCTGCGCTATGGGCGCTGGCGCAGGGCAGGACGCCCTTGCTGCTTGGTCTGTTCGCGGTGCTGCTGCTCTATACCGGTTGGATCATCCCGACGGTATGGCGGGCGGCCCCCAGTGCACGCAATCCCAATTACGGCATGAATCGCCCCGGCTTCTCCGGAGGCCATTTCGTTTGAGTCACGCCGCGATGGCGTGACCCGTGTTGCCGGCGTAGTACGCCGCCTCCGCTTCCGCCGGGGGTATGTTGCC